>JAJYRY010000010.1 GCA_021793855.1 Thermoplasmata archaeon | reverse complement strand
AAAGATACCTCAGGCTGCTCTAGGAGGGGTATTCCTGGGTGTTTTGTACATGAGATTCGGTCTATATGCGGACGTTCTCTTCCATTTCTCAATTGATTCTCCAAGTATTCTTTTCACAAAGGGTTACGGAAATCCATTCGCTTCGGTCGGAACCACAGATCTCTACTCGTTGTTTTTACTGATATTCCTTGTGGCCGGTGTCGCCGTTTCTATGGCATACATCCTAGAAGTTAGTAAACTATTGCAGAACAGAAATAAAAAAGTGGCTGTTCCAGCTGGTTCATCTTCCTATACACCGAACCAAGATTCCAGTCAAACTCGAACTAATGCTGGAGCTTACTGCAAGAACTGCGGGTCCAGAAACGTGACTTTCTTCTATGACGACGTTTACCGTTGCGATGACTGCGGGAATGTGTTCAAGAAAGATCAGTAGTTTGCCATCTCGTCGACTCTCATAATTTCCCTGAGGACAGAAGTTGCATACCCACCGGGAGGGAGGGCAAATCTAACGGTAGAGTCGTCGTAATCAAAATCCTTGAACCTCAAGAATAAGTCCCTTCTCTCACCCCTCGAACTTAAACCGAATGGAAGCTTAAAATCCGAAGTCTTGATGCCTTCTTGCTCAACGACCTTATTCTCCAAGTCCCCAACCGCTCCAGTAGCAAGATCTGTGTCGTATCCGATGATTAATCCCGTAGGAGATCCATCTCCTCTCTTGAAAGCTAGGGTCATCTTGTCTAGGTTCAGATTGTTGATTCGAATGAACTCATCATTGAAATGAAACACATCACCTGGAAGTGGGAATTTTTTCATTTCCAACCTCCTGCTAAGTATTTTATTGAAGATGTATCCCTGATATGCGTGGACAAACATCGAAACCAAGTTGTCAGGGAGCTTCTTGATTGCACCCGAGTAATCTTCTTGGTTGTTTACAAGGTGTTCCATGACCATTCTTTCTAGGTCCAACGATTCAGGGAAAATAGAAAGTCCCATCACCGGGTCCGGGTTTTCATAATACTGCTTTCTGACTTCTGCAAACCTGTCTTCACCAGGGTAGCCTACAAAGATCCTAACTGCTTCTTTGTAATTTCCCTTCAGCATCTCTTTTCCCACCAGATGCGTGACCGGACGAAGTGACCCAAATCTCTGAGGTCCGTAGAAATTAGGGACCATTCCTGCCTTTTTCACACTACCACAATTCGTTTGGAAAATTGCAGAATCTGAATCGGATATCTTGATTTCAAAGAAATTTCTAGAGTGTGACCCCACTGTAAGTGGGGAGTCTAGGTAGAAGTGTTCCAGGACTTCAACATCGTCCAGGTGAAAGTCTCTGTATCTCGCTCCAGGTATGCTGAAGTACTGAACTTTTACGCTCCTCCTGTCCTTTGTTCCAGCGAAGAGGATCCTCTTTGGCGAAATGTGGTTGCTTCTTGCAAGAAATCTTATGAGTCTGTTGTGCTCCCAGTTCTTAGATTTCAATTTGAGGACAAGTACCTTTCCGTCCTCTTTCTTTTCTAGACTGTCGAACTGTTCTTCGACGTAGAAATCTTCAGAGTTCTTTCTGAGTTTTCCACCGGAACGTTCTAAGTCTAGATAATAGTCCGAGACCCCTATTTCAGCGAAATCCACGACCTGCTAATATCATCAACAATATTAATAACTGTTTTCACCTTCCTGCTTGGATGTGGGAAGGTCTCACTGGGAAGAGAAGGAAGAATGGACTCTACGGATTACTGATAGGAATATCTGTTTCCTCCATTCTGCTCTACCTGTCGTTTTATGTTTCATTTATTTATTTGCTGATACCTGTTTTGCTTCTTGTTATATTCCACTACACAAAGGCATGGAGGTTTTCCGATAGGGCATTCTACGGATTTATAGCAATAGTTATTGCATTCTTTATAGCAATGGCCGGGATTTCAACTTCTATCACGGGGTCACCAGACCATTCGACAGCGGAATTAAAGATGTCGTCCGTCACCTACGATGTTAATTTCGGTTATTACAACAACAACGGGAGTTACACATTTAACTTCACTGTCCCAGCGAAGAATGTTACAGACACTGCCAAGTTGCAGCTCATCGACTTGTTCACAAATACCACTCTGACGACCACGAATGTGACCTTCAACACTATCGGTGCAAACTACTCATACTCGTGGAATGCTGGACAGCTATCATCTCACGCGTACGTAATATACATAACCCTTCACTTTATTAAGAACAACACGACGGTAAATCAGGGGGTCGAATTCTTAGGACCCGTATTGATCCCTGCAGTCAGTGTAGTGTTTCTCCTTGCGGAAAACCTGATCGTCAGCTATCTTCTCATAACGGTCCTGTTTTTCCTCGCGTTTGCATTCTTTGCAAGGGCATTATCCACCTCGAGGCAAAGAAAGAGTAAGGGCGGGGACCAGAATCCTCCTAACCCCCCGACACCTATAGACCAGCCTATAATCGACGGTGGCCAACAAAAGACCGGTTGGTTTAAGAGAAGAAATTACTGAGAGGCAAGACCCAGTTCTTTGATCTTACCCATGACCTCGTTTGCGTGCTCTTTCGGGTTCACTTTCGGGTATATGTGAGCTATCTTTCCCTCCTTGTCGATGATGAAAGTGACTCTCTTTGCAGTTCCAATTCCGAGCACATTGTATTTCTTTGAAATTTCCTTAGATGTATCTGCAGCGAGAACAAATGGAAGGTCATATTTTTCCACAAATTTCTTATGGGAACTTTCCGAGTCCACACTCACGCCTATCACCTCTATTCCCTTCGACTTGTAGTCGTCAAAGTTGTCTCTGAAGTTGCACGCTTCCGCTGTACAACCAGGAGTATCATCCTTTGGATAGAAGTAAACGACCACTACTTTTCCTCTGTACTCCGATAGTCTACCTTTGCCTCTTCCAAAAGGCAGTTCAAAATCCGGTGCCACATCTCCAATTTTAAGCTCGTTTTCCATGAGGTTTCAAAGAAAATGAATTTAAATAATTTTTCTGATAAATAGAACTTATTATATCCTCTATTTAATGCCACCATCTATTGGAATCATGGTGCCGGTTGTAGCCCCAAATACGTTGTCCCTGATCAATTGAATAACGATGTTGGCCACGTGTTCTGGGAGTACTTCCACGTGAAGCAGATTACCCTTCTTGTATTCATCCGGGGAAATCCCCTTTGCCTTCGCTCTGTTCTCTAGCACTCCTCCTTCCCATATCTTGGATTCCCTGAAAATCTTGTCTGGGTTGATTACGTTGCTTCTTATTCCGTACTTTCCTCCTTCGAGTGCAACGTACCTTGAAAGTTGTGCCGCAAATGCCTTCGAAGTCCCATAAGACATCATACCCTCTCCGGGATTGGTCACATTTTTGGTAATATTGAAGATAAAAGATCCTCCGATTCCCTGTTTTTTCATGATCAGAAAGGCTTCTTTCGTCACCAGGAAAGTTCCTATGGAGTTTATGTTCACGTGTTTCCTCAGGTCATCGAGGGATGTATCCTCAAGCGGGGAAGGTTTCAGAAAACCAGCATTGTTAAAAACGACATCGATTCCTCCAAACTGTCTCACTATCTCCCTATAAGCCTGCCTGACTGAGTCTTCGCTGGATATATCAAATTTCACGCCAAATGCAGACGGTCCCAGTTCTCTGGAGACTTCGGATATTTTCTGGTCTATGTCTCCTCCTACTCCTACCATTCCCTCTTCCACAAATCTTGAAAAAGTAACTTTGCCTATGCCACTGGCAGCTCCCGTAACGAGTCCTATATATCCCTCCAGAGTCCCCTTCTTTTTCCTCGCGAGTTTGGCCTCCTGAAAGGGCCAGTACTCCATGTCAAAACAGTCTGCATCTGTGATGAACTTGTTTTCCGAAATAGCAGCGGCCGCTGACGCAACCCGGAAGGAGTGTATAGCTTCATCCCGCACTATATCGGCTTCCCTCTTGGAGGATGCAGCAGTTACCAAACCGTAACCCTTGATAACAATAACGGACGGGAATGGGTCGTGCATAGTTCTCCCTGCAGCAACGTACTTCTCGAAGTTCGATTTGTACTCTTCTGCAAAACCGTTGATCTCGTCTTGCAGCTTGGAAAGATCCTCTGAATAGAGATAGTTCTTTTTCATTCTAACCAACATGTCTGGCGTTGCAGGACCGAGATTAGCGAACCGTTTGGCTTCCGTACTGAGTGAAAAGCCAACTGCTTCATCCGAATTGTCCCAGGTCAGAATTTTCTTATTTTGCTTGCTTAGCATGCCCCTCAGACTCGGCAGAAATTCGAGGAAAACGTTTTCCTTTTCTTTTTCAAATTTCGTTATCGGTATTCCCGCCCATTTAGACTCGACGTACTTCTTAGCTTGGTTGACGAGTTTAATGTGCATCTCATAACTCTCTCTGGCAGTGTTCCCCCAGGTGACTAGGCCGTGGTTTCGTAAAATAATTCCTGCAAAATTAGAGATGTCCTTCTTGGAAATCGTTTCCAAGAAAGTTCTAGCGAGTTGAAAACCTGGCTGAACGTATGGTATAACTAGCACCTTTTCTCCGAACACGTTCGAGATTGATGCTTCATCCAGTTCTGTATTGGTAAGGGCAACTATGAAATCTGCATGGGAATGGTCCACAAATTTGGAGTTGACGAAGGCATGTATGAAGATCTCAACCGAAGGGAACGACTGACTGGTATCGAGCATACACCCCTTGATGAAAGATGACATATCTTCATCGGTCATGTTTGCGAGTACTCTAGCCTCGTTTAGGTTGTCCAAGTTCACTGCAGTGAAATCTTCGATGTTTACGGTTGAAAGATCAGATCCAGATCCTTTGACAAATAGAGCAGAAACATCCTTGCTCGTCAGACTTCTGACCTTAAGTTTGACGCTCGTATTTCCCCCTCCGTGGAGTACCAAACTATTGTCAGATCCAAGGGATCTGGAGGTAGCGACCCTTTCTTCAAGTAGTTTCTTTTCCTGTTCTGGAATGGTGAACATGATGAATTGAGAATAACTACCTGATAAAATATGTTTATATATTTTCAAGGTACATTTCCAAGTCTATTAACAGGTTTCTTAAGAGACAAAAGATAAATTGGAATTGAAATTACAGTCGCATGGACTCATTCTCCAATAGGGACAAGGACGTTTTTCTGATTTCCTGCGAGAAGATGGTCGATCGAGGAGCTCTCATGTCGCGGTACAGCAGGACGAGGGAGCTGGATATAAGAACCCTATGGGACAAGGAGTTCGCCAACGTTTCTGACAGAGGAGAAAAGTTCTACGAGAGGGTATTTTTGGAGTATGGAGATGAGTCTGTGGCCGAACTTGCTACTGCTCAGGTCGGGATTCAAAATGTGAGTAATGTCCTATCCAAGATCATAGAAGAGAGCAGAATTGGATTATCATATCTGGAGAAAAGTTCGAGATACGTATCGTACAGGGAAAAGAGAGATGGCAGATACTTGTACCTGGGCCCGCAAGAGGCTGGCATCCCAGAAAGATTCAATCAAAGATACGACGAGTTCAACGATTCACTATTCGAGTTGTACGAGAAGATCTTCGTGGGAGTTTCGAGTTATATCAAGGTGAACAATTCATTTGAGAACACAAAATTCAACCTTCCGAATGGCAAAGAAGTCAAACCCGGAGATGAAGATTCATCTGAGGAGGTCCTGAGGAAGGCATATGAAAGCGCGGTAAGGAGCAGGGCCCTCGATGAAACCAGGTTCATACTACCTGCATCGACTTTGACGAACATTGGCGTTAGCGGGAACGCTCGTGCTTTTTCTCATTTGCTCGAAAGGTTAAGGGTTAGCGGACTGAAAGAGGCGGAAAAACTCTACTCGAATCTATTGGATGAGTTGAAGCTAGTCTTTCCAAAGTTAATTGATAATGTTGAAAATCCTCACGGTATAGATAACATAGAATTTCTAAAATCTGTGAAGAATTTTGTTCCAGAAAAAATCATCGCGGATAAGATGCCGTTGAATAATTCCGTCAAGTTGGTGCAGTCAGAAAATGATGACGTTGTTCTCAGCAAGGTGCTTTCAAGCTATTACTTTGAAAAAACGGACGGGAGTTACGAATCTCTCTATTCTACATTTTCGTTACTGAGCGTTCCAAAGAAGAAAGAGATTCTTGACAAGATTGCATCTTTGAGGAAGAACAGGAGGAACAAACTGGACAGGAGCTTTGAGCACGTCCATTACACATTCGAAATTGGGACCAATTTTGGCGCTTTCAGAGACCTACAAAGACACCGTTCCTTGACCCTACAGAGAAAGAGTTTAAGTGCAGAGCACGGGTTTGATGTACCACCAATAATATCAAAACTTGAGGATCTATCGAGAGAATACAAAAGAATGATCGATGAGTCAAAGAAACTCTATGAAGACATATATTCGGTTGACAAAAATGCAGCTCAGTATGTTGTGATTTTTGCCCACAAACATCCAATATTAGTGACGATAAATCTTCGTGAGCTTGTGTATCTGACAGAACTGAGATCTACTCCGCAAGCTCATTTTGATTTGAGAAACATTAGCAGGGAAATGGTCCGTCAGGTAAGAGAAGCGAACCCGTCCCTCGAGTCACTGTTCAAGTTCCTGAACACAAACGAAGAGGAACTTGGAAGACTCCGCGCCGAGCTGAGGAAAGAAATAAAACTTAAGAAAGCCTGAGTCTGCTTACCCTTAAGCGTACGTGTAAGTATCCACGAGGGAAAGTTTTATTAAGGTACTATAAGTTGGAAACTCACGTCAAGAATTATTCGTCTAGGTTATGTATTATTCGTTGCGGTTGCCCTGATGGTACCGTCAGTGACTCTAGCACAAACAACAGATTCTAGTGCAAACAACCGCCCCCATGATTCGATACAATCTATTCTGTCTGAGCAATCGATCGATATCGAAGTGAATGCCATCCAGAAGTCACTTCTAATTCACAATTTTCCATTCAACTATAAGAATTCGGTGGGAATTCTGGAGAACTTATCATACTCCGCATTGGTAAATATAACAAGAGCCCCTAATTTTCTGAGTTATTTAGACAGCTATTCTAATAGTTCTCAAGTCTACTTGACTCAAGGAATGACATATAATTATTCCAGCCAACAATACGGGGTTTATGCGAATATCAACGTACTCGGAAATGCGAGCCAAATTACTCTAACATTTGCCTATGCGTCCAATAACAAGACCATTTATGGCCCTCAGATCATCAATGAGTCTCAAACGTTAGCATCATCCGAAAATTACAGCTGGGCAGGATATGAGTTCTACGACCCGGGAAATGGGATAAGTTACAATAATGCCCAGTTTAACGTGAGTAACATCAGTCTACCGAGCTTTATCGTTAGCCCGACTGCGATGGCGGCTTGGATAGGTATGACGGACATACCAGGGGGAACGGACGGTAACATGGTGCAAACTGGATACAGCAGGTGGCATTATGGTGACTATCCCGGTATCTGGGAACCCTACGAAAACTGGTACCAAACTTGGATAAAAGGAACTGGAGTTTACTACCAACTATATAACAATATTTCCTATTCTTACCCAGGCTGGGTTCTTGATTTTTCTATTAACTACGTGAGCAGCGCAAATAAAGTAGATTATTCATTAATAGCGGAAAATGTTTCAGAAGTTTCAACAGCGTTGACCCCTTACTATGTAACCTCGATGTACGCTCAATACATGGTGGAAGCACCTTACAATAAAGACTTTGGTCAATCACAAATAGCAGTCTTCCACCCAAATGAAATCTTCATGTATCCAAGCGTAGTAAATACCGCTGGTATCAGTATGAATTTGAACACTCTTCATGGCAATGGTGATTTCGTTTTAGATATCATGAATCAGTTTCCCAGTTACCCTAATAATGAGAACATCTATGATCTGAGTACCTGGCAGCAATCCAACGGACAGTGGTTTTGGGAACCAGATATGCAATATAATAACTCTCTTACGTCCATAAGCGGTTGAAATGACCAAAAACGAAAGTATCGGATCACTCGAGAAGACAAAAAAAGGCATAATGAAAGCGACTATCGTCTTCATCTTAGCTGAGTCCCTATTCCTTTTTTGTTTAATCCAGATTTTCTTAGGGAACATTACCAACCTTCCAGTTCTCCATTTGTACTTCTACCACTATTTTAGATTTATGTTTTATGAACCTAACGGCTCGATAGGACCCAGTAGCAACTGGGTTCCTTTCGAATTTGATGCTTTCTTGGCTTCACTGGCGGGATGGCAAACTGTAATGTTTCAGAGGGTAGTGTGGTTAATTACGACTATTTTTATGATTCTCTCTATTACAACTCCGGCAATATACTTAGTCAAATTTCATAAGTTAAATAGGAGAATTTGTGAAATTAGGCCCACTTTTGGTGAAAACATCCTTCCACCTATAAAGTTGAAGAGTCTGATTCCTCTTCTTGCAAGTGGAACAGTTGTTGCATACTATTGGGTAAAGATACTCTTAGGCAACATCATTTTTCTTCCTGGGTTCCACTATATATTTGGTACCTATTTCAGAGGATATCTCGAAGTTGTTAACCCCTTTTCAAACGATGGATATCCAATTCATCCAATAGCCGTTGCTCAGAATTATCATTTTGCAGTCTACTTCATCTGGGCAGTATTTAATGTCTTTTCAGCAGGCTTGGCTTTGATTGGAGTCGTGACTTACTCTCTAATGGAAAAGAAAACAAGTAAATCTACTGAAACCATTTCTTCGTCTAGACCAGAAATTCAGTAAATTCAAATAGTGAGCATCCTCTTCGGTGGGGCGCCGAAAGCTGAGAGAATTTCTGAAAACTTGGCTCACCCCAGGATGAACGGAGCAGTATATTCAAACGGTTCTGACGCTCACGTGGATTACACAAAGATGGAGAGGGAGCTCATTGAGAAACTGAAGATAGACTTGTAGTGATATCTATAAGAGATTTGCGGGGAAGTCAAGAGGGGGAGTTAGTAATCCTTCATAGGTATCCGCCTTAATTCAGATTCCAGTGGAAGCTATCCTCCCCCTCTCCGTCGGTCTTCTTTCCCTGTATGGTTTCTTGTTTTTCATGATTGAATATGTGTGGTAGAGGAGCCTCTTCCCCACAGCGATGTAAGCAGCATTGTTGTTCTTCCCTTTCTCTTTCTCTCTCAGGAACAGTTCATAGAATTCTCCGGACATGTGCTTCACAAGTGAAACTGCGCTCTCATGGACAGCGTTGGAGAGATAGGCGTTTCTTATCTTTGTCACTCCCCTTGGAAATGCTTTGCCCCCAGATCCTTCCATGTCAGGGCACTTTCCCACCATAGCTCTGGAGCTTCAGTGCTGAATCGAACTGCTCAATTCTGCCGATCTCTGAGACTATTGATGCAGAATTTACCTTCCCCATTCCCCTTATGTCAGAGAGGTATGCTACCGTCTGATTGTTCTCAGATCTCTTAATGATCTCTTTGTCAAGCTCGGAAAGAGTGTCAATCTCCTGCCTCAGTCTCTTCACATTGATGCGTATCCTCGTTGCATATGCGTCTTCAATATCGGGTATTCCGATGCTCTCGAGTGCAAGTGCATGAACCTTCTCCGCTGAGCCGTCCTTTGTGTGGTTCCTGCTCTCCATGTTCATATCTGCCTGAAGATCCTTGACAGAAGCTGCTGAGATATTCTCGGGAGTGGTATATTTCTCCAGTATCATGAGGGCTGTCACGCTATCCAGTGAAAACATTGTGCCGAACTCTGGAAAGATTGCAGAAATGTCTGCCCATATGAAGTTCTTTATCCTGGTGATGTTGTTGCTTACAATCTTCCTCAATCTGGTTATTTCAGACAAAGGGTCCCTCTCGTGTCCCTTTCTCTCCAAGTACTTCTTGCTTTTCCATGGTGTAGAAGCAAGAATATGGGCATCTTCTGGATCTGATTTTTCCTTTCCTAAGTTCTCCACGCCCCTCATGTTCTTCGCGACCCTTGTATCCACGCAGTAAACGGTGAAACCGTTCTTCTCAAGGAAGTGTTTCACAGGCAGGTGATAGTTGGCTGTCGGGTTCACAAATATTCCAATCACTTTGTCACCGTTGCTCTCCTCCAGCACATGTATCTTTTCCACAAGGCTTTCAAGACCTGATCTGTTGTTCATTATTCTTCCGGACCATAGCACAATTTCGTTGTTGTTCTGCACTTCCGCCTGATGCGCATTTTCGTGTGTGTCTATTCCTAGACTAAGCATCTATATCATCCTCTGCCTATCTCCTTACGCGGGGAGTACTGATCAGACCACACACATCTATGACTTCCCGGGCGGGAAGAATGTGCCGATTAGTTAATTTGATCAGGGTGGATTCAAAGCTGAGTGCGCCATTGCACACAATCACTACATACCACCCCTCCCCACATCCGGATTCGGCTTGCCCGAATCACACAAGGATATAGGTTGTATCCCTTATAGCACTCAAAATAGGGCGAAGTCAGGGTGTAAGGCAGTTAGTCTAGGCTCTGTCGACAGAGGGCTTCTCCCCGACCGTTGACTTGTTTTCCGCGAATATGTTTTGGGCTTCCTTGACGGTTGCCTTTTCATGAACGATCGCCCTGATTGCCTTTATCATTGCAACAGGTTTTTCATTTTGCCAAATGTTTCTTCCCATATCCACCCCGACGGCTCCCTCTTGGAGGGCGTTATAGACGAGGTTGAAAACGTCCGTCTCGGTGTTTAACTTTGGCCCACCGGCAACAACCAGTGGTACTGGCGTTCCATCGGCTACCTTCCTGAAATTCTCGCAATAGTAAGTCTTCACAACGTGCGCACCTAATTCAGCCGCAAGTCTGCAAGCCAGAGCGAGATACTTTGCATCCCTCTTCTCAAGTTCCTTACCTACTGCGGTTATTGCCATGACCGGCATACCAAAGTCTTCCCCCTGGTTGACCAGTTCTCCGAGATTGATAAGTGACTGTTTCTCATGTGGTGTCCCAACAAAGATAGACAACGCGACTGCTGAAACGTTGAGTCTCACAGCATCTTCCATGGATGTAGTAATCTCTTCATCGCTCAAGTCCTCTTTGAGAACGCTCGCTCCTCCAGAGACCCTCAGCAGGATCGGAGTATCCCACTTGGGATCGATGGAAGATCTCAGGATGCCCCTGGTGACTGCGACGGTGTCTGCGTATGGTAACAGCGGTTCGAGCATCTTTCTTGGATTTTCTAGTTTGTGCGTTGGTCCCATGAAGTATCCATGGTCGGCTGCGAGCATCACGGATCGTCCAGTGGAAGGCTTTATCATTCTTGAAATTCGGTTACTCATTCCCCAGTCCATTTTTTCTTCCCCTTTTTAGCGGCCGCAAATGCCATCTTAGGCTAATAATATTTCTGTAGCAGGGACTGGCCAATCACTAATAGTAGCTCTCTCCATAGGGTCCCCTTTCAAAGTTGATCAACTTGGCCGGAACACTATCTATTTTTCCTATGTCCTTGAAGTAAAAGAGCATCCCCATACTTGCTCTTCCCGAGTCAGCTACTCCGCTTATTATGTCCTTCCTAGAGTTCGTTATGTCCCCACCTGCAAATATACCCGGGAAACTCGTCATGTTGTACTGGTTTACTATCAGATCACCTGAAGGAGTCACGTTGATCTTCTTCATCATTTCACGTGGAATGAATGAGAAATCTCCCTTCTGACCGGTCGCTTCAATCACGGTGTCAACCTCAACCAAGTATTCTTTGTCCTTGATCGGAACTGGTTCCCTTCGCCCCGTCCCCTTGTCAACCATCTCATTTTTCCAATACTTGATTCCCTTGACTTTTCCATTTTCTCCCACGTACTCGGTGGGCGTCACTTCCCAGATGAATTGGACCCTCTCCTCTTCTGCCTCATCGAGTTCTTCATTCGCGTTGCTCGATGGATAACCCGGTCTGTCAGTAACAGCCCTCCTGTACATAACTATGACTTTTTTCGCACCAAGTCTGAAAGAAATTCTCGCTGAATCGAAAGCGGTGAATCCGCCTCCTATTATAGCAACAGTTTCTCCGACTTCTATCTTCTTTCCATAATTGACTTGTCCAAGGAAATCCAGGGCGTGATATACTCCTTTGAGATCGATTCCCGGCGTGCGGGTCTTCGAGGGCTTCCAGTTTCCAACTGCGACGTAGACTGCATCGTACTTTTGCACAAGTTCGTCAAACTGGACATCCCTTCCTATCTTCGTGTTATAATGTATTTTGGCCCCGTAAGAAAGAACATGATCCGCTTCCTTCTCGACAGTATCTCTCGATAGTCTGAAATCGGGGATTCCATGCACCATCATCCCTCCGGGTTTTTCGGTCTGTTCGAAAACATCAACTTGTATTCCATTGATTGAAAGATAAAATGCAGCGGAAAGACCGGAGGGTCCAGCTCCGATAATTGCAACCCTAGGATGACCTCCGAGGTCATTTTGAACAACGTCCAGAATCTCCCTGTAATCGGGAGAATTTTCCGAGATGAATCTCTTAATGTGTCTAGTGGCAACCGGTCCATTGTTATCATCGAGAAGGCAATTGTCTTCGCAGGGATGCGGACAGACGCTTCCACATACTCCCACAAAGGGAAGTTTCTCGAAATTGATCTTCAGTCCTTCCGCCAGGTTTCCGTTCTTTACCGCTATCTGAAATCCCGGTACGTCAATCCTTGCAGGGCATCCTTCAATACAAAGACCGCATCCAATGCATCTGGATGCTTCTGCAGTAACTTCCTCTATCGTATAAGGTACCAGTGTTTGAACGTCCAGACTCTTAACTCTGTTATCTGGATCAAAATGTTTTATAGGTACTCTCGAGTAGTTCACACTGTTCAAATAGATCCACCGATTACGATAGTCCTTCCGATAATAAAATGATTATGAGATAGGGTGTCTCTGGACCGATTTACTTTACTCTAGCCTTTCCTGTGGAGTCCGACGAATCTCAAAATATGTTGTCACAAGGTTGCGAGTCAAGCGAGATCAGGAAAGCAAATGATAATAGTCTTCCAACTTCCCGCGATTGCCGATAAAATACGATATTTGATCTCCTTTATCTTAGATGCATATTATCAAGACTGTGAGCTGCCCGATAGAAGGTCGGATCTATATCCAGGCTCTTCTTGTACATTCTTTCAGCAAGCTTTTCTTTGCCGAGGCTCTCGAATATCTGGCCCTTCACGAAGTAGACGTCTGCCTTTTGTGGAATCAGTCTGGAGATTACTCTAAGATCGTCCAGTGCCATCTTCGGGAAACCCATCATTGCGAGAGTTATTGCTCTATTAAAGTATGAATCTACAGCCTTCTTGTTGCCTGCCTTTCTGAGCATTGCGATCGATTTTGAATAAAGGTCTATGGCCTCTGAGTACAGTGAGTCTTCCACCATACCGTTGGCAATTTCGTAATACCTCCGTGAGATATTCCTGATCGCTTCTGCTCTGACCTTCTTACTTTCTGGAGAAGAAAACTGAGTTCTCAGCATGTCTATCTGCTTTTCGACCTCAATCTCTAGTCTGTCCCTATCCAGAACACGCTCCATTTTTTCAGCGTTTACCGCCATAGCTAAAGTCGAGTTCTCGCCATCTTTCATTGAAGAATTATTATAAATTTGATATTAAATACTTTCGTATCTTCAAAACATTTTTAGTCGTGTTGGATTTCTAAGTTACACTTTAATTTCACTGACCGAAAAGTTTGCCTGAAAGATGTAGTAAAAGTTAGTGGGTCGACTATTTCTTTCGTTGGAAATACTGTGAGTTGGACAACGTTACTCATCCCGGATGCGCCCGGTGAAGGGTTGACTAAATTTCTTTGGACAGACTGAGTTTCCTAGAGGACCTATATGCTATCGCGCCTGAACTCAATTCTTCCTTCCTCAAAAGTGAGAGAATATATGTCGTTCACTTCAAACTTTATGCCGAGTGACTCGTATTCCTCGTCAGATAGCCTCAGAATAAGTTTTTGGTTCGGACGAGATTGGATTCCGACGGTTTGGGAGATTCCCTTCATCAGGTCATTCACGAAATCTGGACCAAAAGTGAAACTCTGGACTGGATGGTCCTTTTCAGTGATATATTCATCTAGGTCAATCTCCCGTCCCCTTGTTCTTGTATCTTGATCGTAATACGATGAAATATTTATGACCATAACCTTCTTGCTGAGCATATTTCGTCAACGTAAATTGATATATTATACTGTAGGTGCGCAAATTCAGTAATCGAACCCGTTTAACGCTTCTCCAGGAGCAGGGCAGCCTGTTCCTTCCTCAAGTCTGAAAACTGCTTGGAAGATTCCTTCACGATTTCATCCCTGCCCGTGTTGTGCAATGCTATCAGCGCATTTCTTGCGAAACCTTCAAACGTGGCCCGCTTGATTGCGCTGCCTTTGTAATTGAGGTCGAATGACTCTTTGTCCAAGAATGCAATATCCTCTAGCTTCATCTTATTGGAAAAGACATCATCTTGAACTTGTGGTATGGAAGATTCCTTTGTCTGCCTGTTCCAGGGGCAGACGTCATTGCAAATATCACACCCAAATAACATGTCGCCCATCCTATCAGAAACCAGTTTAGGGATAGCGCCCCGATTCTCGATGGTGTGATATGAGATGCATAAGTTTGAATCTATTGTTCTATCTTTGTTTATCGCGCTCGTAGGGCAGCTGTCAATGCATCTTGTACACGTACCACAAAGGTCAGGGGAAGGAACAAAACTTGAGTCTAAAGATAAATCGCTGATGGATACACCAATGAAGGTATACGATCCCAACTGCTGATTGATGAGCATAGAATTCTTGCCTACCCATCCAAGAGACGAGATTCTTGCCTGGCTTCTTTCCAAGATGGGTCCGGTATCTACGTAGGATTTATAGCTATTCAAGAACAGTTCGTTTTTAATCATGAACTCGTCTATAATATCTGGGAAAAATTTGTGATAGTCTTTGAACGATGCATAAGAAGCGATTTTCCCGTACCCTTCTCTCGAAATAGTATGCCTCTTGTAATTCAAAAGAAATACTATTATGGACTTTGAGCTCTCAGCGAGCAGGGAGGTGTCGTTGATCTTTATGATTCTTTCCTCTTTTGAAAGGTAGGACATAGAACCCTGATAACGATTGCTCAACCACCTGGTATAGTTCTCGGTACTCTGTATTCCCGCTCTTAATGAAGAGAATTTCAGGTCAGGTGGTACGCTGAGGTCTTGGTCCATTATCACGAAATGTGATTATAAAGAAATTCTAAAGGTTAACCATACCTTTAATTCTTCGTCTGCATCTGCGAGTAGTGGAAACTGGAAAAGCGAGTCTGGATGAGATCAAGAGGATCCTTGAGAACAACAGGGGAGTGATGCTGAAGAGCAACATCATCGGAT
>JAJYRY010000159.1 GCA_021793855.1 Thermoplasmata archaeon | reverse complement strand
GGAAAACTACGTGGTGCTGAGGAATTCCGATTTCGTGAAATCAATCGTCCATAGGGTCGAACATCACGGTCTCAGGGGAATAGATGTAGGGTCGGGAATTGAGGGGAATACGGAAAGTGTTGCCAGAGTTCTGGTGGACAGGATGAGGTCTGAGTACAGGAAGACAAACAGTCCAGTGACTGTTGTTGGAGGCGGAGAGACTTTCACAAAGCGAATTGGTAATGGAAAGGGGGGGCGGAACCTTGAGCTTGCCCTGAGGGTGCTGCTTTTGATGGATAAGGATGAAGAATTTGCCTTCGGTAGCATCGGTACAGACGGAATGGACGGATCCAGCAATGCGATGGGTGCTATAGTCGATGATGAAACATTTAGAATACTTGATAGAAAACTAATCCTAGACAGCTTGTCAAGGAGCGAGAGCCTCAGTCCGCTTATAATGAGCCAGGATGTGCTCTTTACGGGACCTACAGGCACGAATGTATCAGACATATTCGTAGGTTACTACGCAGGAACGGGTTGACATAGAGATGTCATTTTTTGGCCCTGAATCGTGAAACACCACCGACATAGGTCTCCAGTACCCGTATCTTCCTCACATCCTGCAATTCAAAAGGGTCACTGTCCAGAATGATAAAATCTGCGAAATTTCCGACCTCAAGGGACCCAACGTCCGAGTCCATCAGCAATGATGCCGAGCCCGTTGTGTACAAATAAGGTGCGGTCAAAATATTTACCCTCTCCTCGCCTGAGTATTTCAATATTTCTCTCTTTTCCCTTTCGCCTCTGTTCACTGCTGCATCCACCGTGAACCAAGGATTGGGAGGTTCTACGGGACAATCGGTTGATAACCCCACTTTCAATTGTCCTTTCTGAAGAGTAGCAAGTGGATAAGAAAGCCTGCTTCGCTCCTTTCCTAGCCTATTGACTGCCCACCAGTCATCTATGACGAACGCCGGCTGCGTTGACACGCCGATCCTCAACTCCTTAAGTCTATTGATGTGATCCTCCCGAAGCACTGTGCAGTGTTCTATCCTTGGTTCTATGAGCCTGTCCCGTCCGAAGTTGGAAACTGCCTCTATAACCGCATCTATACCCCTGTCGCCGATAGCGTGCATTGCGAACTGAACATTCCTGCCATCATATTTCTCGAACTCTCTTTCAAGACTTTTAGAATCCATTACCAACATCCCCCTGTTGTCCTTACCATCATCGTAAGGTTCCCTCAGGGCGGCTGTTGCCGCACCGAGGGCTCCGTCAGCAAATAGCTTTATCCCGTTTATCTTGAGGTAACTGTTCTCCCCTATTCTCATCCTCATTTCTTCTATCCCCCCGGCCTCCTCTTGCCTCATGTATGCCCTGACCCTAATTCCAATCCTTGATGCTTCATTCGCAAGGTATTCCACTGATTCTGTTCCGCACGACACGAAACCGATGGACGTGACTCCAAGGGAGAGAAGATAATTGGATGCAGCAGAAAGATTACCAACCTCATTCCCGATCAGGTCGTGAGCCACTTTCTTGAAGTAGGATGCTGCTTCCTCCTTGACAATTCCATTTGGTCTCCCGTCACGGGAGCGTGGAAGCACCTTCTCAGGAAATGAAACTGATTCCAGCCTATCTAGCATCTTTGAATTAATCACTCCAGCATGTTCACAGAATCTCTCAAGAAATACTGGAACGTCGTTTACGATTTCATCCAAGTCTGATCGCTCTGGCCACCTTCCTTCCGAGAAAGATTCCTGGTCCCACCCCATTCCTATGATAACCCTTGCACCCGGGTTTCTTGACCTATAACTACGGAGCCTCTCCTTCAGTTCCACAATTGAATCGGTTCCACGCAGATCCAGATATGTAAGTGAGCTGCCTAGGTCATCGAGATGAAGATGTGAATCGACAAAGCCAGGGAAAACGACCTTCCCCCCCAGGTTTATTATCTGTTCAGCTATGGTTGCGTATCTCTTCATGGACTCTTCCGACGTGCCATAAAATGCAATCCTCTCTCCTTTTACTACAATAGATTCCACAGGAGACTTCTTGTCAAATTTTGTGTAAATGGACCCATTGTAAAATACCTTTATTGCCCCCTTACCGTCCATAACAAACAGTGATTTTACCTGAAAAGAATTTGCGCTGTTTGAAATTTAGTCCACGAAGGCACGAAGGATTAATTTCCATTATCGAATTTGGTGATGGATGGATAAAAACCAGCTGGTCCTGTCCTGGAGCGGGGGAAAAGATAGCTCTCTGGCCTTGTACAGGCTACTCAATGAGAAGAAGTATGAAGTGAGATACCTCCTCACAACTGTTACCAGGGATTTTGACAGAATAAGCATGCACGGGGTAAGAAAGGAATTGTTACTGGAGCAGGCGAGAAGGGCGTCTGTTGAACCAGACATAGCCTACATATCAAAAGGTGCAAACAACAAGGAGTATGAGCGTGTAATGAGGGAGAAAATAGGCAAATACCTTGATGAGGGGATAAGGACAATCGCATTTGGAGACTTGTTCCTGGAAGACATTAGAAAATACAGGGAAGACAGGATGGCAGGTACCGGGATGACATGCATTTTCCCGCTCTGGAAAGAGAATACTCTGGATCTTGCGAGATATTTCATAAAGTCCGGCTTCAGGGCTATAGTCTGCACAGTAGACCCACGGAAACTTGGAGGGGAGTTCGCAGGCAGGGAGTTTGATGAAGATTTCATTTCATCCCTTCCCCAGGGGGTGGACCCGTGCGGGGAGAATGGAGAATTCCACACTTTCGTATATGACGGACCGATATTCAGCGCTCCCATTCCTGTCAAGAAAGGGGAGACAGTACTAAGGGA
>JAJYRY010000158.1 GCA_021793855.1 Thermoplasmata archaeon | reverse complement strand
CTCTGCGGAGTTAAGGTTAAAAATATAAGTGATTTTATCGATTGATGTGATGATATCTGGGAAAAGCGTATAAGTTGGTTTTCAATACAAAGGCTATGGGCGGGAATGCAAAATTCAACGTTGCTGCATTAATATCTCTAGTAGTTGTCATAATTGTGATAGGTTCTGCCTTTGCAATTTCTTATTCTTCTTTGAGTTCACAGATTTCTTCAAATAATCAGAAAATCTCTGAATTAAATGGTAAAATTACTGATCAAAATACAACCATCTCATTTCAAAATAGTACAATCTCAAATCTGAAATCTAACGAGTCAAACATGTCTCTCATAATTGCAACTCTTCAGTCGGAGATACTGCTAGAAAATGGCAATTTTTCAAAGCTGAACCTACTCTTATCGTGGGTAAAGACTGTTTATGGAATACACTATAGTATTCTCGCTTACAACGCAACAATAACCGTTCCAAGTCACGAATATCGGCAATTAACCCATTACATAAACCCATCTAACAATACTACCATCGTGTTTCTACCAACCTCATCCATTAACGGGGTCGTGAATGGCAATGGAACAAGCACAGTTCAAAATGTCACCTACTCTATGACGTCTGCCTATTCCCAAGGGGCCGCGTGGGGACCTCCTGTTACGTTGCCAAATTTCGAACTATATGTTTACAATATGGGAACAGCAGCTTTGACCTTCAACTTCACTTTGCTTATGATATGGAGGTCGTAACTCAAAACCGGGTATTGAATAAATACTTCTCAGAGTATTTTCAAAGTCGATGACCCCGAACTCAACTTTGCATCTAACTCCTCTTTTCTCAGTTAGCTGTTTTCTTGATAACCCTAAAGTTAACTTTGGAAGCGTTTTCAGCAAGTGCATTCCAGAACTAAATTACTTAGAAACAGTTCAGCCTTTCATAAATCTCACAGACACGCATTCTCCCTTCAGTATACCTTCGAATTCTGAATAATGGCAAATGTTTCTGTCTGTGTGATCACACTTATGTTGGAAGGCATAAACTTCTTCCTTTGCTCCGTCGACCAAAGTTCTAACAGTCTCTACTTTACTTGAGTCATTCAATGATACTCCCAATCGCAAGAGTCCAATGTTTGCTTTGGCCACCAGTCTAATGGTGTTGTTTTCTTTAGGGATTTCATAAATTGCCGAAACAAATTCTTGCTCATTGAATTTCAAACCTCTCAGTAATGAAATTGAAACAATTGTTTCCGAGGCGTCGCTGATTAGTATCTTAAAATTTCTCTTGGGAACTATGCCTTCCTCACTACTCAACTTGAGATGTAATTCGTCCACTGAATTCACAATCCCGTAAGGTATGTAGAAGGGTATTTTGTCGACGGTAAGCCTACCGGTGTTGATAACTTCTAAAAAAGTGGAAATTCTTATCGTACCACTTGGTCTCGAAAAATCGTAATGAATGGCGAATTTTTCGAATTTCATTTCTTCATCCAACTTAGGATCTGACTCCTTTTCATAAACCGCTCTCTTATCTTTACGCTTTTTCTTTATCAGTTTAGACGAAACTGCTTTGCTAATTATTCTACAGAAAGATTGAGAGTGGACGTTGTGACCAACGAACCGTTCGAATTCTTCCTTGAATGCTGTATAAGAATATTTTCTGGCACCCATTCTTCTGTAAACAAAATATTGGAATTCTCCATACAGATCAACCTGTCTCTTTCCAACACCTGAAGGTGTTGAGTACGTTGAATCTGTTCGCACCAGATGGATATTCTTGAAGGAATGGTAGAAACGGAAGTAGTAATATTTCTTTCCATTGGGCGCCTTGGTCCACCATTTAGAAGTGTTTGCCCTATGACCGCATACCGGACATTTTGAAACTCTTATGTGTCTTTTCATATGATCTCTTTTGTCTGCTGTACTTCTTTTCCAAATTGCTTGAGTTTAGATGGCGTCCACTTGAATTTAAACAACACGAAAGGCCGTATGTTGTCGTCATCAAATTCAATAGCTTTACGATCTTTTCTAATATCTTTCGAGGTTACTTTTCTTGAAACATCTTCTGCATCTGTTTGGCTTGAGTTGGTCTTGACCACAGACAAAGAAAACTCACGCTGCGAGATAAGCGAGAACCTCAATTTCTCTAGCCCTGTCGACGCTGTAAAAGTGTAAGATGGTTCAAACTCTGGCCAGAAATAATCAAGTTCGAAAATTCTCTCATTGCCAGGAGGAACGGGGCTTGAAAATTCAATAATTATCCTTTTTTCTTGGGGAGCGTCTCCCAGATAATATAAAATTGCGTTTTCCTTATTTGTTACATCATATGCCCTGAAAGCAACCTTGTCCCTATACCTAGCATTGTCTCCAAATGCCCTATACTGCAGATACTTCAGAGGATACCGATTATCATTAAAAATCCTTGCCATATATTTATGGCGATCAAACAGATCGTTATCTTCAGTATCAGTAAGTTCTATGGAAATCTCTTTGAATATGTAATCAAGCTGTCCCTTGGCAGGCGTATTAATAAAAAAAAGAGCCCTACCTCGTCTCAAGACCAAGATAAGCTTTGCATCTACGAATCCGAACAAGGCTCTAGAAACTCGATAGTATCCCATGCGAAAAACATCTTTGTTAATAGCTTCTACAACTTCTTTCACAGTAAAGATGGCGCGTTTAAAGCGAGTGGAACTCAGCAAATTAAGCAACTCTCTGCGGGCGTCATTTTTGGGAATCCTTCTCGCAGAGTAGGAATCCGTTCTAACTGTGTGATCCGTGCTGCCGTGATGAAATATGCAGTATTCGTACTTCTTGCCCGATTTGTTCCTACTCCAAGTTTTGGTTATCCTAGCCGGTTCATTACAG
>JAJYRY010000157.1 GCA_021793855.1 Thermoplasmata archaeon | reverse complement strand
TAAACGCAATTCTGAGGACAAAGCTAGATGAAGTGACAACAAGGTGGGGGGTCAAGGTCACGAACGTCGAAATCAGGGAAATACTCCCTCCAAAGAATGTTTCTGATGCAATGATCATGCAGATGAGTGCTGAAAGGTCAAGGAGAGCTGTTGTCACGGAGGCAGAAGGAAAGAAACAGGCAACAATCACAGTAGCTGAAGGAGATAAGCAGTCGAACATTCTCAGGGCAGAAGGAGACAGGCAATCCGCCATCCTAAGGGCAGAGGGTTATGCAATGGCTCTGACGACAATATTCAACGCTGCTAAGGAGATAGACCAGAAGACGATGGCGCTACAATATCTCGACATGATGAAGGGACTCGGGTCAAGCAATTCCACGAAGTACATCATACCGATGGAATTCACCGAAATGTTCAAGCCATTTACTGAAACGCTGAGGGCAGCATCGTCAGCATCTAACACGAGTAACAAGAAAGAGTAAGAACAAAGATGCCGAAGCAACCCAGCAAGTTTGCCGTTAAGTATGGCTACAGGGCGGTGGTTCCCCTAGCCATCCTTCTTATTTTTGCTATTTATCTTCTTATTGAATACCTGATAACGGGAATGAACAACAGTTTCCTCCTCGCATTCTCCATTGTTTTCTTCTTGATCACTTTACTGTTATTTGTTGGTTTTTCCATCACCATATCTAAAAGGATAACTAAGAAATATTTTCATCCAGAAACATTGGTGGGACAGACGGGAAGGGTCCTAAAGGGTGTTCCTGCGAATGAGCTTGGAACCGTGGTTGTCATGAGTGAAGACTGGAGTTTCATATGCGATTCTGAAACTCACGATAACGACCAAGTCACAGTGATTGGAGTACAGGAAGAAAGTGCCACGCTCAGGGTCAAGAAGATTTCTTGACAGTCACGATTCCCTCGCTATAACTCAGCACAACTACCTGATCGCCCGCACTGATTGCTTCTGCTGATGTTGCAGTCCATTCCTCTGATTGCACATTTACCACTCCCTTCTCATTTGGCTTTATGTCGGTGACAGCCTTTCCTTTCTTTCCTATTATTGTATCTGGACCGACCTTTGAAGGCTTTCCCATCACTGCTTTTCTCAATCCTATTAGGTAGAGAGCACCTATAGGAAGGACAGTTGCCTCGAGAGCGATGAGTGCATAATTTGTGCTTCCCAGTACGGGTACGTTAGAAGAGTAGCTAACGCCCACCATCAGTATAAGTCCGCCTGCAACGACCAAAATCACCCCTCCAACCATTGCAAGCCCATGACCTAGCTTAATCTCCAGGAATATCAACGCAATGCCCATAACCATCAGCAGGATGGCAATTGGCTGGAAACTGATCAATGTCACCCCCCAGAATCCAAGTGCTATAGCCACAATGCCTGCCACACTCAGCACGATGGAGCCGTGGAATATATCCAGCAGGATTGCAACTGCACCTATCAATATGAGGAAATCTGCGACCGTAGAGTTTGAAAGGAATGACTCGAGTTGCTCAACGGTGTTTTCATAAAACTGGATCTGCGGAAGACCCTGATAGCCGAGTTTCTGAATGACTGCTGAAAGATTGTCCGAGACACCTGTAATTAGCCCGATTCTTGATGCATTCTGGGCTGTATAGGCCACATTATGTTCC
The DNA here is from genome assembly GCA_021793855.1 of Thermoplasmata archaeon. The sequence goes on along the minus strand of JAJYRY010000157.1, from coordinate 1,204 downwards.
ACCATCTGCATTACAGCAGACTGGTTCCACCCATGCACCTCTGCAAGGGACTCCATAAACGCTAGGGATGCGTTTGTGACGTGCTGTTGCTCCAGGGATGTCCCACCGATTATGTATGGGGTGGAGGGACCAATGAAACTCGCGTTCCCCATGTAAACGTAATTTGATGCAAGTGCTATATACGATCCTGCGGAAGCAGCCATATTTCCTGAAGGTACATAAGTGGTGACAGTTATGGATTTCTCGGCTGAAATCGTGTAATTAACAATCGCAAATCCGTTGGTCAAATAGCCTCCCGGAGTGTTCATTACAATAATTACCGGATCGCCATGCAACTCTGCGTAAGATAATACAGACTGGAAATAATCCTGGGCTCCTGGGTCCACTTGATAGGTGAAATTTATTATTACTAATGAATGGGAATCCGCATGGCCAGCTGGAACTGAGAATAGCACCAGCAGTGCAAGGAATAGCACTAAAAGCAGTGCAAGCTTCATGCTTATGCATCTCTAATGGAGAAATAAGGATTTCTTCACTTGTTCGCTAAATGTAATTAGGCTAATATTAAGTATTTAACACCAATTATCTTAATCGATAATTGTGACAGAAAAACCAGTAATCAACTATGGACTGGAGGGCGTCTACGTAGATGAAAGTGCGATTTCAAAGGTAGACGGACAGAACGGAAAGTTGTGGTACAGGGGATATTCCATCGAAAGCCTTGCGGAGCAATCCAACTTCGAAGAAGTCTGCTATCTTCTACTGAATGGAAAGCTTCCGTCAAAGGCCGAATATGATGAATTTTCTAGGAAGTTGTGGAATAGGAGAGACCTGCCTGCAGAGGTTAAGGACATTATAAAGGTGATGGCACCTCGTTCCCATCCGATGGACATAATGAGAACAGCAACGTCTATGCTCGTTATGTACGATAACGATCCAAACAACAAGGAGAACTCTGCAACTTTGGATAAGGTCATCACGCTCATCGCAAAACTTCCATCTATTGCCGCTGCAACTGGAAGATTCAGGGAAAAGAAGGAATATATACCACCAGATGACTCCCTCAGCATTCCTTCCAACTTCCTCTACATGCTCACAGGAAAGAAGCCTACTAAGTTCGAGAGCAAGCTGATTGACCTCATGTTCATACTGCATGCAGAGCACAGCACGAATGCATCCACTTTCTCCGTCCTTGTGACTGCAT
>JAJYRY010000156.1 GCA_021793855.1 Thermoplasmata archaeon | reverse complement strand
CCCTTACAGACTGTAAGCTCCTACCTTATGTGGAGGGGATACTCTTATAGGGAGGCAAACGAGAAGGGGAAGGAAGCCTTGCGGGAACTTGGCCTGGAAGGCAAGGAAAACGAGAAGAGCAGGAAACTTTCTGGGGGGCAGAAACGCAAACTGATGGCTGCGACAGTCATATCTAGTGAAGCACACATAGTTTTCCTTGATGAGCCTACAACAGGGTTGGATTACCTTTCGAGAAAGGAGCTCTGGCAGCTTCTATCAAGGATGAAGAAGGACCGTCTCATAATTCTCACAACTCATTATCTCGAAGAGGCAGAGATACTAGGGGATCAGATTATGATCATTGACCACGGAAAGCTCGTGGACTTAGGGACTATAGACAACCTGAGAAACAAGGTCAAACTACCGTACGTGCTCAAGGTCTATGCGGAAAATTTCAAATTGGAGGATGATGATTTCCAGGTCCACCCCGTTTCTGAAAGAGAGACTTTTGTTTACGGGTCCGCGTCCAAGATATATGGACTGATCCCTTATTTAGTCACCAACAAGATGAAATTTACTGTTGAGGAAGCATCCCTCAGCAACATATTTGAGCAGTACCTGGGCAGTGCGGAGGATGAGGAAAATGAAGAGGAAGATTGGTAGCCAGATAATGGCCTCCATTCTGGTGAATTCCATTTATGCTATGATAAACTACCCGGTGGTACTCATCAATACACTCCTGGCACCTCTAGCAATACTTGCAGTCGTGACGTTTGCAAGCAAGGGAACGTTGCTACCTGTGGCTGCAGTAGGAGCGCTCATCATGAACATGGTATCCAGCGGCACATCACTTCAGCAGGACCTTTCACATCTCAAGAATGATATGAGGCTTCAGGACATGATAGTGAGCTCGCCAACGTCTTCTTTCATATACATAATAGGAATGGCGATATCTGAGATCGTCTATTCAATACCCACGTTGGCCTTCCTCATTATACTGAACATCATCTTCGTCAAGATCACAGTTCTCGGCGCATTCATTCTTTTCCTAGATATGGCGACCATATTCACATTCTCCATTTCACTCGGCTTCTTCCTCTCCACTTTCACATCTGACATAATCCAGTCGTGGGGGTTCTCCGGTATTCTATCTCCATTGCTTACCACCATTCCTCCTGTTTATTACCCAATCAGTTACATCCCCTACCCTTTCAGGTATTTGGCATACCTGTCTCCAACCACTTACGCATCTGAGATTGCTCAAAGCCAGACAGGTTACTACGCCCTGAGTACCTCAGGATTTGCGACTGCCTGGTTAGTGCTCATAGCCATAACAACTGTCCTGACGTACCTGGCCCTGAAAAGGTCAAGGTGGCGGGAGATATAACTGTCCGCTTTAACAATTCAAGCTTAAATACAACAGATAATTGAGTTCTAAGTGCGGATGATAGTAGAGAGGAGAGGCAGGACATTCAAGGGGATAATTTCCCTTGTAATATTGCGCAATCTCTGGAATGGACCTAACTACGGCTACGTCCTAGAGAAGGAAGTGAACAGGTGCCTCGGTCAAAAGCTCTCTAATGGTGAAATTTATTCAGTTCTTAGAAACCTCGAGATTAGGGGACTCATTCATAAGAGGACCGGACAGGAGAAGGATAGCAAAAGAAAATATTACGAGATAAGCAATGAAGGAAGAAAATACCTGGTAAACCAGTCAAGAACACTTGAGCCTGCCATGGACTCCATACGAGAAATAATACAGTTTGTCCACTCTCTTCCAGACAAGGAGAAGGAAGAACATATCACGAACAAGTCCATCTGAAATTCCAATCAGTTCATCTGCAGAATCAAAACACTTTTTATAAAAGCAGTCAATCATTGATGGTGAACCAGACAATTCTGTTCTACGGAGATGAAGAAATATTGAAGGACCTGGCAAAAAAGGGGTCCGAGACAGATATCAGGTATTACAATACGAAGATTTCCGGGGATGAAATAACCCTTCTTTACCCATTTAAATTTCCTGAAAGAATCCAGACCTTGCTTAATGCGTCATCTGTTGCAAATAAGGCTATTCTGACTGTGGGAGAACTTGACAAAAGTATAGGAGAATTCCTGCTAGCACTTGATTACCACAGGATAACAACACTAGGTGTTGTTGCTGACCAAGCCGTGCTAGCACAAATAAAGAAAATAACGAGCGGAATGGGAATATCAGTCTATCCCCTAAATCCAAAGTATGAGGATTTGGAAAAGTTTGCACAGATTCCAGTCGGGACTGCTAAGCAAGATAATATGGTTGTGCTGGACCAGAGCTTCCAGGTAAAGGGAGTTGGGACGGTAAGCCTAGGATTTGTTATTGGAGGCCAAATAAAGAAGCACATGATAATGAAAGCTTACCCCTCTGGAAAGAGCGTCGATATAAAGAGCATCCAGATAATGGACGTAGATATGGATACTGCTAGCCCATTTTCACGGGTTGGACTTGCTTACAGGAGCGCAGAAGTTGAAGACGTCCCCAAAGGAACAATTCTCTATTCACAGGAAGGGATAGAATTTGCTGAGAGCATACAACTTAATGTAAGAACCAACCCGAATGTAAAGGTCGCTCCAACTGTTGGTGAAAAAATACAACTGAATTTCCTGTTCAATAATATAAATGCAGAAATATCAGACATTTCAGAAGGTAAATACTTGATAGATGTCGACAAGAAAGTACCGGTCATTGATGAAATATTCTCTATAACCTCCCTGAATTCAAGTCCGAGAGTGATAGGAGCTGGGAAGCCTGGAAGTTGAGGCAAAATTGAAAATTAGTGGTACCGGATCTGACAACATAATCCGGGCCATAAAGGCGGATCACAGCAAGTACATAAGTTGCAGGAGGAC
>JAJYRY010000009.1 GCA_021793855.1 Thermoplasmata archaeon | reverse complement strand
AGGCGAAGTCTCTATTCTACCTATAAGGGTTTGAAATCCGCAAGCATAAGGAGCAGCTCCGGGAAGGGAGAAGGGTCTCTATTCTACCTATAAGGGTTTGAAATAAGGACGAGATCACAAAGCCCAAGATCGTCAACAGCCACGTCTCTATTCTACCTATAAGGGTTTGAAATACGTATCGATGATATTCATCCAGACCGTAAATGTGTCTCTATTCTACCTATAAGGGTTTGAAATCTTTATCGTGGGATAATCTAACGCACCCTTTCATTGTGAGTCTCTATTCTACCTATAAGGGTTTGAAATCAAAACTAATGTATCCTGTGTTTGTGTATCCTGTTTCAGGTCTCTATTCTACCTATAAGGGTTTGAAATACTCACGCCGTTGTTCACTGTAACGGTAACATCGGAGGTCTCTATTCTACCTATAAGGGTTTGAAATTACGTCTGTATATTTGGGAAGAACCTGACAAGCGGTGCGCCGGTCTCTATTCTACCTATAAGGGTTTGAAATTAGCAATACTTCTCCATGTCAACAGAAGACCATTCGTGTCTCTATTCTACCTATAAGGGTTTGAAATCCTATACAGGAATAAGGATAGGAGAACTAGAGAAGAGTCTCTATTCTACCTATAAGGGTTTGAAATATGTACCACGTTACCCCGGAAGGGAGTCCGGTTTCCTTGGTCTCTATTCTACCTATAAGGGTTTGAAATTATGGTGGCGTAGTTACAGAGATACAACTAACAAAAAGTCTCTATTCTACCTATAAGGGTTTGAAATACATAATTGGCTATGTCAACTATTCAAGTGCGCAATCGTCTCTATTCTACCTATAAGGGTTTGAAATCATACATACGTAAACGGCCAACTTCTACATACCAAGTCTCTATTCTACCTATAAGGGTTTGAAATTAAAATCAATCGATGTAGTACCCGGCAATGCACGTGTCTCTATTCTACCTATAAGGGTTTGAAATTTCCCTTGAAATAGATGTTCGGGAACGTCACACCACGTCTCTATTCTACCTATAAGGGTTTGAAATTCGACCAGATAATACGACAAAATGGGAGAAAATAACCGGTCTCTATTCTACCTATAAGGGTTTGAAATAATATAAGCAATTAGATGTGCCGATAGTTGACATTGGTCTCTATTCTACCTATAAGGGTTTGAAATTCATTTTTCGATAAAATTTCGTTATCTGTCACGTGTCTCTATTCTACCTATAAGGGTTTGAAATTTGCAACAAGTGCCAAAGCCCATACTGTAGATATAATTACAGTCTCTATTCTACCTATAAGGGTTTGAAATTGTGCCACCGGCACAGCAACAAGCACCGCCACCATCCCCGTCTCTATTCTACCTATAAGGGTTTGAAATATAAGAGACGAGTGGTGGATTTCATCCTGGTAACCGGGTCTCTATTCTACCTATAAGGGTTTGAAATACGTATTGCCTTGACCGTCTTGAAGATTCCATAAGTGTCTCTATTCTACCTATAAGGGTTTGAAATTAATCACTATCCTTACCTTCATTGTAGAGAAAATCCAGTCTCTATTCTACCTATAAGGGTTTGAAATTCTCTACATCGACGGCATACAGGAATCACAGGCATGTCTCTATTCTACCTATAAGGGTTTGAAATTCATACTGCAGGATCTGGATGTTCGATGATGACAGGTCTCTATTCTACCTATAAGGGTTTGAAATATGCAATCAGCAATAGAACAAGTGGAACATGATAAGTCTCTATTCTACCTATAAGGGTTTGAAATAATCCTCAAAACTATATCTTCTATAACCTGACCGAGTCTCTATTCTACCTATAAGGGTTTGAAATAGCTCGAAGGATTTGGGGACTGGCGTAACAAAGACGAAAAGTCTCTATTCTACCTATAAGGGTTTGAAATCGGTGTCAAGTTGTATGGCTTTGTTGTGCCGTATAGTCTCTATTCTACCTATAAGGGTTTGAAATCCCTTGACAACCACAACCTTACCACTCATATACTTAGTCTCTATTCTACCTATAAGGGTTTGAAATGGACTATTATCACTGCGAACTTGGTTATGGTGATGTGTCTCTATTCTACCTATAAGGGTTTGAAATAGTTATAACATACAGAATCCCGCAATAAATACGTTAGTCTCTATTCTACCTATAAGGGTTTGAAATTCTCTACAAGCTGCCAGCCGAGATCAGGCTGCACCCTGAGTCTCTATTCTACCTATAAGGGTTTGAAATTTTTCAAATAATGTTGGTTCGTCTGCTAATGCTGATTGTCTCTATTCTACCTATAAGGGTTTGAAATTCCCCAAAAGGAAGGGATACCACAGGATTGTCGACGCCTTCGAGTCTCTATTCTACCTATAAGGGTTTGAAATTCGTTATTCTGACTAGAACCCAGCCTATTCCCAAAGTCTCTATTCTACCTATAAGGGTTTGAAATAAGCAACGGAGGATAGAAGATAGAAGAAGGGGCCTTCGTCTCTATTCTACCTATAAGGGTTTGAAATACACATTGGAAGGTTTGACCAGCTACAGGAAGGGGGGTCTCTATTCTACCTATAAGGGTTTGAAATAATGTATTTCAGGGAAATCTACATTGACATAGACAAGGTCTCTATTCTACCTATAAGGGTTTGAAATATGCATAGATGCCAATAGCAAGGCCCAGAACCAAGTCTCTATTCTACCTATAAGGGTTTGAAATAGGTACATCTCCTCCAATTCGGCAGCCGTGTAATTTGAGTCTCTATTCTACCTATAAGGGTTTGAAATTGGCAATACCGAACGCTGCATACGCCACAACCACACCGGGTCTCTATTCTACCTATAAGGGTTTGAAACGGCAACCTGAAGACTTGTATCCTCACAATGAAAAAATGGAAAAGGTCTCAGACATATCTGTTACGTAGGTGAATGTTACCTGTTATTGTCTGTCTACCTTGTTGAATTCCTTATAGTTTATTCCTCTCTTCACTTATCAAGCCCTTCAATGTTTCTGGGCTCATTTCTGCCAATTTATAGATGACGTTCATCACAATGTCGTCTGAGTCCTGGTCCGTGTTCCTGAGAATCTCCTTTTCCCCTTCGTTTATGACATTCGAATTGAGTATCAATTCCCTTGCCTCCCTCTTTTCTCTCTCGAATTCAATCATCTTCTTTCTGTCGAGTGGCATGCCGCATCTAGAGCAGTAGTTATTGATCTTGGGATTCTCCTTTCCACACCTCATGCAAACCCTTGGAACGTACTCAAGCCCATTCCCATCGTCCTTCTTCGTTATTCCGTAAACCTTGAGCACTGCGTTGTCCACGACATCGTCGCTCAGATGCACGTACACCCTGCTCATCCTGGACCCATGAACCCATCCCATCGTAGACTCGAGAGGCGCTTCAGTTAGGCTGGTTGCGAGGAGAGTTGCTCTCGTGTGCCTGAACAGGTGGGAATGTATCCTCTTCGTGATCCCCGCCCTCTTCTTCACCTTGTTAAGCATGCTGTGGAATTGAGAATATTTCATCGGCCCTGTCCTTCCCTTTCCCTCTATCTGCACGAAAAAGAAATCGTCAGGGTTCGTTCTGCCGTATTTCTTCTGATAGTCACGGGCAATGTATACACTGTCCCCCACAACCCTGATTGTCCTTACGCCCGTCTTCCCTGAGACAGTCAATTTCATCCCATAACTGTCGTATACCACGTCCCTGACCTTCAGCGTCAGCAGTTCCCCTATCCTTCCGCCGCTGTCATAGGCCATGGCAATGAGGCACTTGTCCCTCTCATTTACGCATGCATTCAGGAGGGAGTTTATTTCCTCCTTTGTTATAATGTCCTCAGGCTTCTTCTGCCTGGATGCATGGTTGTTCACCTCTAGCCATTCCACTGCATTTTTGAACTTCCCGTCCTGATACGTGGAGTAGAATGTCTTCATGACCTGGATGATGTCGCTGATCGTCCGTTCGGAATACCTTTCCTGTATCACAGCCCCTCCTCCCCTCAGCTTCAACATCGCCTTCCTCACGTCATCCTTGTCCGGGGAGAGAAATTTCTCCCCCATTATCCTTGCCATTATCTTCAGTCTCTCTATGTAGAAGTACTGCCTGTGCTTCGATCTCCCCTTTATTGCCATGTCGTCTACAAATTCCAGTATCGCATCCTTCACTTTCCCGGGAATTGAGTTCTCCTCCTTAAGACGCAATTTGCAGAGTTCGAGATTGTGGTCTATTTCATAAACAGTCTCATTTTCCATTATTTAGTTAAGCATTACTAGTTATTAATGTTTGCGCACAAATCTAATTTAAAGTGCGCCTCCCCCGCATCTATATTTGTTATCAAACCAGTCTATTAAAGCAGCTAATTTAGAAATAAAAAACGCTTAATTTTCTAACTTTTCACTGAGTTTTATACACCATGTTCCTGATCTCTTCCTATTTCATAGAGGGTTCTACGTTTGTGGACCAATTAAATCCCGACCCCCTGTCCATCAACTGCATACTGTACCCTCCGCTCAACAGTTCCAGGTCATCCTCACCTGATATGCCTGCCCTCTCTATATGATACTGCAGCATCGATAGTATTGTGTATGAAAGGTAACATATCTTCATGTGTGCATAAACATAAGAAAGCACCCACACTCCCTCAGGACTGAGGGATAGTACCCCCTTCATGTGCTTGAACGCCCTCTCTATCGTATCCTTTGCGTAGTATCTCTTCACAACATCCTTATCGTCAAGGGATGTGTTGTGGCATATGATGGAATAGCCCAAAAGAGATGCAACATTTTCGTCAGATGAGTGTTCGTAGTAGTGCTCCCTCCTTATCCGTTCGAGCTGAGGGTTTTAGACAGCTATATGTTTCCCTTGCATGAATTCCATGGACTTTATGTATATATTGTATACATGGGTGTTCCTGAGGGAGACCCTGTTCTCCTTCTCGTATATGCTACTCCTGTCCATTGCTAGCAGTATTTTTCTCATCTCCCTGTCCTTGATGATGCCGCATATCACATTCATCTTCAGTGCATGGGCGTCCTCTATGCTCTTCTTCGAGTAGAGCTCCCTCTCCATGACGGTGGATGATTACCCCCTCTCCTTTAGCGTGGAGGTCATCTCCGTGAATATCCTCTTGTCAGATATGTTCCCTCCATACGTCCAGTGGAAGAGCGGAAACCCCTGTTTTCAGTGAAGGCCAGTGCAATCTGTACCAGCTTCTTCACCTTCTCGTCCTTTTTCCACTTCGGTATTCCCCTTCCATTCTCTTACCCTCAAAATATGTTTCAGTCACGTCTATAATCACCGCCCTGTTCTCTTCCATTTTAGTGAAGTCCGATTCGTTCAGCTCGTCCAGTGAGTCGTATAGCCTGTACGTGGACGTGCTTTCTACGCCGAGAATCTCAAGCATGTCCGTGTTGCTGAGCCACCCCTCCATCCTGTTTATTGGTGGTCTGTCGAGCAGCTGGGAATACGCAAGAATCAATAACTCAGGGCTGAGGCCAATGAGATTTAGGTCTTCGGCAATCCTGTTAATGACCTCTATGTCCAGGTGCCTCTTTACGGCGGTGACCTTCACGGATGAGGAGCTTATGCTCCTCACAGGTTTTTTCTCCCACCTCCTTGCCTATGAAGCTTATCACCTTCTGCCTTGTCTTGCCATTTTCCAGAACGGATTGGACCTATGCAACGTACGTACCAGATTGCTTCTTGATCTTCCTTATGAACGTTATGACGTATAATATACAAATAATGCTATTATAAAGCTACCTCTAATATGAAAGAGAATCGATGGTTTTTCTCCATGCTGTATAAAACGCATTAAAAATATAGGTAATTTATAAAATGGGAATGAAGGATGAAATAGAAGCGACAAATTAAGACTTCAATGTGCATTGTTTAACATTTTTGGATATAGAATTTCATACTTACTTATTCTTATTCCTAGGTCTAAATGTAAATCCATTATTTTTGTCACTCTTTAACGCTGATGAAGACCTTTTCGAGGGTTCTCCATATCCCCCTCCACCTGCTGTTCTTATCTCAAAAATGTCGTTTTCATTGAGTTCGAAGGTTCCCTTGGTTCCTCTCTTCTTTGTTTTTCCACCATTCACTGTCTTGACTTCAGTTGGTTTTCCAGGTAGACCGCCGAACAAGCCCCACGGTCTATGAATACCCCTTTCCGAAAGTACTGTAACCGTAACTGAACCCTCTCTGACTTTGTATGCCCTTATTATTCCGCAACCTCCCCTGTACTCTCCTTCACCACCGCTGTTTGTCCTAAACTCATACCGAGTAACGAGTAGAGGAAGATTCTTTTCTATCTCTTCTATAGGGGTGTTCATAGTATTGGTCATGTTGGAATGAACACCATCGACTCCATCCATGCCTTTTCTGCCCCCAAGTCCAACACCTATGGTCTCGTAGAATGCCCAGGTTTTATTTTTATATAAGCCTCCCATCATAATATTGTTCATTGATCCTCCCGCAGCAGCAGGAACAGTATCGGGCATAGCCTTGCTCATCGCTAGATAGAGAACGTCAGCGTTTCTTTGGCTAGTTTCCACGTTACCGCCGGAGACAGGAGCAGGAAAAACAGGATTCAGGACCGTCCCTTCCTCCGCTTCTATTTTTATAGATTTGAAGGTACCAAAGTTCACCGGAACATCCTCCCCTAGGAGGCTTCTGAAGACAAATTGCACCCCTGAAATTGTGACTCCTAAGACTGCATTCAGGGGAAACAAAACCTGTTTATCTGTTCCTGCGTAATTTACCTTTATTTCGCTGTCCCCTACCGCAACCCTCACCTTTAATTTTATGTCTTTTCCTTCTGGTGATTCCAGATAATCCTCAGCGTCGTATGAACCTTTTTTCATATCTTTGATCTTTGAAAGGGTCATCCTTTCAGCATACTGAAAAGCTGTTAGATTTGCTTCATTAAACGCTTCTACTCCATATTTTTCTATTATTTCCTTCACTCTCTTTTCACCTGTGAGATTTGCAGCTATCTGTGCTTTCAGGTCCCCCCTTCTCTCATAAGGATTTCTTGAGTTAATGGAAAACAATGAAAAAACATCCCTATTAAATTCGTTTCTTCTGATCAAGAATACTGGATCTAGGATCAAACCTTCTTCGTACAGAGATTTGGCATCGGAGGATATGCTGCCCGGAACCTTGCCTCCTATGTCGGAATGGTGCGCCTTATTTGCTGAAAAGCCTATCAGGTCACCTCTGAAGAATATCGGTCTTATCACGGTAACGTCATTGAGGTGTGTTCCTGCAATGTACGGATTGTTGACAACGATCATGGAATTATCTTCAATCTCCAGCGATTCCTTTTTCATGTAATTCAGCGTATTCCTCAAGCCCCAGGGAAGCGATCCGAGGTGAACTGGGATGTGCTCGGCCTGAGCAAGCAGGTTGCCATCTGAATCAAATATGGCTGCTGAATGATCCATTCTCTCTTTGATATTGGGAGAATAAGCAGAATTTCTGAGTGCAATACCCATCTCTTCGCTACCGTAGAACAGTGAATTCCTGATTATCTGACTTGAAAATTGGTCCATCTCAATTCCTCCTTACATTCACGTTAAGATATTTATCGACAGTCCAAGACCATCCAGGATTAACGACAACAGTTGAGTCATAGCCTTCTATGATCGTCGGGCCGATACCCTTCGAGCCGACTGGGATTTTTGCCCTCGTAAACACTGGAGTGTCGACGAACTCCCCGTTGAAATATACCTTCCTTCTGGATTCTTCAGCCATTAATCCACCTTCCTTGTACTCGTTTATCTCAATCTTTGGAACATTTGCCTTTGCAATCACTCTTGTGTTCACAACCTCAATCGGATCATCTGAATAATAACCATATATCTTCTTGTGCTCATTTTTGAAATATGCAAACGGGTCGGAATCCCATGCAAGTGGGATGGCGAGCTCAAAAGATTGACCGACATAGTGCATATCTAAGTACTTCTCAGTATCCACATTCTGGAAACCTTCCATTTTTAGAGATTGTTTGGCCTCCTCTTCTAAAGCGTCGAGCTGTTTTTCGATGGCATCCATCGTAAGGCCTATTCCGGATTTTGAAAACGGCCTTATTATGTCAACAGTCAATAGACCGTATGCGGAAAATAGTCCGGGATTTGGCGGTGCAAACACCTCTTTTATCCCAATCTCTTCTGCTAGATCGCAAGCATGAACCGGACCAGCACCTCCGAAAGCCATCATTACGAAATCCCTTGGGTCTCTTCCTCGTTCGATACTGACGATTGATATAGCTTTTGCCATTGCATTATTGATGAGCTTTACTATGCCATCAGCGGCTGCAATGACGTCTATTTCAAGTTTCTGCCCAATCTTATCTTTGATTGCGTTTTCTGATAACTCTTTAAAAATTTTCATTTTCCCCCCAAGGAGATGATGCGGATTTAGCCTTCCTAAAAGGATATTTGCGTCAGTTATCGTGGGTTCTTTTCCTCCACTCCCATAGGCAGCAGGACCAGGGGAAGCTCCTGCACTTTTAGGACCAACCCTGAGCGAACCACCCTCATCTACCCACGCGATGGTTCCACCACCTGCGCTAACCTCTGCAAGATCAATGAATGGGAAACGGACCGCATAACCACTTCCCTTTATGGACCTACCACTATGCGTCTTTCCAGCAGCCTCAAATTCAGAAGAGATGTCTGGTTTGCCTTCTATTATCGTTCCAGCTTTCGCAGTAGTTCCACCCATGTCGAATGTTATGACCTTGTCAAGGCCCAAGGTTATTGCAACGAAACTTGAGGCGATGACCCCTGCTGAAGGACCGGACTCTATCACTGAAATGGGTATCTTGGAGGCGTACTCAGAAGTATTGAGGCCTCCATTAGAACCCATCATGTAAAAGGGGGCGCTTATACCACTGTCACGAAAGTGGCGATTGAGATCTTTCAGGTAATTTGATACCAAAGGTGCCAGGATTGCGTTAACCACCGTGGTGCTAGTCCTCTCATATTCCCGGAATTCAGGGTTGACTTCCGATGAGAGGAATACATAACCCTTGAACCCTTGCAGATGTTCTTTGACCAGAATTTCGTGCGATGGATTCACATAAGAGTTCAAGAGCGAAACAGCAATGGACTCTATCTTGTCTTTATTTATTCTTTTTTTCAGTGTATCTAAGTCTGCCGGTTTGACCGGCTCAATCTCCTTCCCGTCATAAGAAATTCTGCCTGAAACAGTGTATCTGTGATTTCTATGAACTAGAGGCTCGGGGCGCGAATAGCGTAGGTTATAGATTTCAGACCTTCTCTGTCTTGCTATTTCAATTATGTCCTTGAACCCCTTGTTGGTCACTAGGCCAACTCTTGCAAGGCCGGTCTTGGTAAGAAGCGCGTTCGTAGCAATAGTGCTTGCATGGGTAATCAAAATAATCTTTCCGGGGTCAATATTGATAGATTTCAATGCATTTATCACCGCTTTTTCAGGGAAATCTGGTGTACTTGGAAGTTTAAGGATCTGAATGTCCTTTGATTCAGAGTCAAAAATTACTATGTCCGTAAAAGTTCCGCCTATGTCAATTCCAACGTAATATTTACTTGACATAACAATCGTCAATATCTTATTATTTTATTTAAATAGTTCCAGATCTCTTTTCAGATCTCCGTCCTTTGAGCTGTCAGATAATCTCACTGGAAGCCTCCCATCGACCAGTGAAGGGAGAGTAATGAATTAAAAATAAAAAAAGAAATTAAGATATTTCAGGGAACGGGTTGCTCTGAAATCTCCTCGCCTAGCGACACATCCTTCGTCTCTTTTATCTTTAACGCAGACGCAATGGCCAGGAAGGAGAAGACTAGTCCGTACAGAGGGTACAGGAAAACTGATACAGCACCTAGGGCTATAGAGGCATAAGGTGCGGGACCGGCAACATAAGCATTTGCAAACTGGTATGCGAATGAATTGCCTGTGTAACGAACGTTCGTTGGGAATATTTCAGAGATAATATCGCCCTCTGCAGTGTAACCAATACCGTGAGCCACGCCGTAAAGCACCATGAAAATTACAAGGGCAGCGGCGGCCTTTGAAAGGATGGATGGGAAGACGATCACAATGAAAATGACGTTCGCTACTATTGCCATGATCCTCCTTCCGTAGTGATCTGATAGTATACCTCCTATGAAAACGAAGAATATTTCCGCAAGCGCAAAGCCTATTATTGCAAATTGGGCGAAATGGACTGTGACAATTTTCTCAACTTCGAACAGTGTTGGAAGCAAGGTTACACCTATATAATAAATCGTGCCGGAAGATGCCACTATCAATGTGCTAAGGAGCAGATTTAGCTTGTGGTTTTTGAAAAGCTCAGATATTGGATATTTGGCAATTTTCTTTTCCTTCTGGGCGGCTGCAAAAACAGGTGTCTCAGGTATTTTGAGCCTGATGAATGTACCAACGATCAGCACGACAAAAGCTAGCAGGTATGGGATTCTCCACCCATATGAATACATCGCTGCGGAAGGGAGTATAGTTGTCAGCACCAGAAATGCGAGAGCACCTAATATTAGACCGATGCCCACGGTGGATTGGACAAAAGATCCCCATAGACCCCTCTTTTTCTTAAAATTCTCGAGATCAAGGAGCATTGCTCCTCCCCATTCTCCTCCAAGTCCAAATCCTAGAAGAAGCCTGAGGATTATGAGCAGTATAATTGCAAGGATTCCAGAAGCGGCATATGTAGGCAAAACACCTACCAGTCCCGTGGAAATACCAGAAATTAGTAGCGTATACAAAAGCATCCTTTTTCTTCCCATTTTATCGCCAAAGTGTCCAAAGAAGACCGCACCTACAGGTCTCATGAAAAACCCTATTGCAAATATGAACAACGTTTCAGCAATTGTTGCAATCGGATTTCCCTTTGGTAAAAAAGCATGGGCGATAAATACAGCCCCGGAACTGAAAAGAAAAATTCCGTACCATTCCAAAATAGTTCCTATCATGGCTGCAGATAGAACTTCTCTCTGCACTTTCTCCATGAGAGCAAATATTAATTTTAAACTATTTATTTCTTTTCTCCTTGGCCTAGATTTTCCTTAGTCGTGGTTAAAGATATTAAGATGGATTATTTAATTCTCTAACTCGACCTATTCAGCTTCAATTAACCATATAGAAAACTGCGAAATTCTATTCCTTATCCTCTACAAGAGTTATCTTTTTAAGGCGAGTTCTTGGAATACTACTCCTGCCTACAATAAAATATTTACCGTTACTCTAATGTACAAGAATGAAGGGATCAGATGCAATATTGGAACTCTTAAAGGAATATTCAGTTTCTCATGTTTTTGGGTTAGTAGGAGAAACATCATTTCCCCTGTATGAAAGTTGGACAAAGTACAGTGAAGTAGATCACGTTCTTGCAAGGGACGAAAGAAATGTCGCAATAATGGCTGACGGTTACTCGAGAGCAGGAAATAGACCAGGAATATGTGAGGTTCCAGGAGTCGGGGCTTCATATGCTTTACCAGGAATTATCGAGGCGAATAGTTCTGGTGTTCCCCTGATAATACTTTCAAGCGATATCTCGCTATCCTCAGAAAAGAGGAATTTCCTGACTGAATATGATAAATCGGCAATGTTTAAAAGCGTCACGAAGGAATACATTTCGGTCAACAACGGGTCGGACATTCCTAGATTGATTAGGAGGGCATTTAGAGCTGCAACTTCTGGAAGGATGGGCCCGGTGTTCGTAAGATTCCCGATAAACGTTTACGATGATGTTGTTAAAGACCAAGAGATCTATTCACAGGATGCCTTTTCCACTTACCCCTCTTTAAGGACCAGTCCGGAAGATAAACTTATTGAAGAATCAATTCGGGCCATTAAAGGAAGTGCTTTCCCTGTTATAATTGCAGGGCAAGGGGTCCTCTTATCACATGCAGAGAATGAGCTACAGGAATTTGCTAGGTACGTAAACATTCCAGTCGGAACTACAATATCTGGAAAGGGAGCAGTCTCAGAAGAGTGGGAACTTTCAATAGGGGTTGTTGGAAGCAGGGGTGGAACAGATTTCTCCAACGGAATTGTATCTTCCGCCGACCTGATCATCTTTATTGGAACGAATGTCGATTCAGCCTCGACATCTGAATGGAAAAATCCACCATTATTCAAAGGGGGAAGAAAGATAATTCAAATTGATATATCTGAGCTAGAACTTGGAAACAACTATCAGACTGACATCTTTCTAATGGGTGATGCAAAGTTGACACTTTCAGAGCTTTTGAATAAGGCAAAGGATAGTGGATTGAGAAAGGCGACGCCATCCGATTTCAGCAACAAAAGACAGGAAGCACTTACATTCGTTGATAGACTTCTTGACAGAAAATTTAAGTCAGTGAACCCTGTAAAACTGATAAAGACTTTCGAGAAGGTCGTACCAGAAAGTTCTATCATTGCTGCAGATCCAGGGGTAGGTGCAATTTACAGTTCTGCGTATTTCAGGATTAGAGCGCCAAGGAGGAAGTTCATATTCAACTACTCAGTCGGAGGTCTTGGATTCTCGCTGCCAGCGGCAATAGGCGCTTTCTTTGCAACCAATAAAGTGACATTCTCCCTCACTACTGACGGAAGTTTTGGTTTCTTTGAGGGAGAACTGGAAACTCTCTCCCGCTATAAACCAGATGTAAAAGTCATTCTTGTAAACAATGGGTCATTTGGCTGGATAAGAGCAACTATGTTGTCTCATTTCGATAAAGTTATTCCAGGAGCTAACTTCGGTTCCACTGACTATTCCAAGATTGCAGCCGCCCATTACATACCTTACGAAGTTGCCCAAAAAGATTCAGAAATAGAGGAAAAAATGAAGATTGCTGTAAAAACTCCTGGCCCTTTCATTTTAGAGATTGTGACTGAGCCAGAAGATATGATTGTGCCTCCTGTTCCGGAGTGGAAAGAAGCAGCAAAAAAACACGGAAGGGAGTATCTCGGATAGTGAGGTTCAAAACCTGAGAGATTCAATACCTACATCTCTGTCTATGATCCCAATTGCTCCATTTGTGACCCTTGAATGGTCGAAGAGTTCCGTGGTTTCTTCATCTAACAATATCGACGACACTATTCTCCCAATAGAATCAGATTTCATAAGTCCTGCCCCGCTCCCACCTGTAGCAACTACTGAATTCAGGAACTTAAAGATGTAGGGAGTTTTGTCTTGGGTATTGAGGGAGTAGTACCCGGTCCAGCTGCTGCTAATTTTGAAGTTGTCTAACTCCTTGAGGTACGCTCTGAGAATTGGAAGAATATTATAGTTAAAGTATTCTTCAGTTGGCTGGACATATTCAATATTATCCATAGAATCGTATGAGAAAGTTTCTCCAATTTCTTGGTCTGATGTCGTACCAGACGTACTTACCCAAAAGGTACTGTTTTGAGGATATGGACGGATATACACACCATGAGAAGGGAAAATTGTGAAGGGAAAGACCGACTCATCATTCAGACCGAAAGAGTTATGGATTATGTCTTTAATCCCGCTTCCCCCAATCTGATATACAAACCTCTTTTTTGGCCTCATGTGGCTGTCCACTCCGATTCTGTCCAGGAGCTTTCCGGTCCAAGCACCCATAGTGAACACGAATGCTCTAGACGCGAATTCTTGATTTTTTGTGGCAACACTAGACACTACTTTATTCTGCCACAGGAAAGGTTCTCCGGGATATCCAATTGGATCAGTCGGAGAGATTTTCAGATCTTTAACTTCAGAATCAAATTTAAATTCAACACCAAGTTCCTTACACTGTTCATAATAGAAAGATGACAATTTCTCAATATCAAGAATTCCACAGTTCCTGCCCAAAACTCCTACCTCTATAGGTTCAAGGGACAGAAGCGACTGCTCTTCCTTTTTCAATTCAAAATTCAGGTCTGTTATCTTCTTAAGATCCTCCTGGTCGATTATATCCATTTTAGTGGATTTCTGAAGTTTTCTAATTATGGGTTCCATAGACCGGAATTTTCTATTGCTCATTAGGAATAAATACCCAACATATTTCATGCCTAGGTCGTAACCCATCTTGTGTTGAACGTGTCTGTAAAACTCAATACTGGACCTTGCAAGTTTGAAATTGATGTCAGTAGAGAAAAAGTCTCTGAATCCTGCGACACTCCTTCCGGAATTGCCCTGGGCATACGTCTTCTCCTTCTCCAGTACCAGCACTGATTTATTCTGGTCGTGCTTCTTTATATAATAAGCAGAAGATAGGCCCATTATTCCAGATCCAACTATTATTACATCCCAATCAGCCTGCCTCATTTTTAAGATATCTCCTAAGTAGACCTTTCCCCCTTACTTTCATCATGATATCAAATTTATTTATAGCTTGCTCTGTTCCAAGGGCATTAGTTTTAATAAGAATCAGATGACTTTATGAAAATTTTAATCCCTTTCTTATGTAACCAGTTTTTAAAATAGAGGGTTTCCGATCTACCTCAGGATTCTGTTGGAAAAAGACTTCAGGACTCAAATGCTTAAACTGCCATTAGGAGGCATCTTTTGATAGGATAGGTCATCGTTATAATCCGTCCAACCAACTTACGCAGATAATGGTCTTGGATTATTATTTGCGTAATTTATATCGCTGTCAATTTTGTTATTGATTTCAATGATAATTCTAGAGCTCATCCTCCCCCCAGCTTGGTAGGTCTATCCTTAGTGCTAATTATTCCATATGTGGTAGCTATTGTTTGGTATGCGCGTTGGTTTAGGGAAGTTCCGGCATTGAGAAAGTTGGCTTCTGAATTGTGATATCTTGAATAATGGACCCTCAAGAAAAATGTAAAACTGAATGTATGGAGCTATAGGTGTGTAAATTTACATGTGGAGGCTAAACTAGCACTCAGGCTTTTTGACCTGCATTCGTCCTGTGACAAAAACTATAAGCACTTGTAAGCTGAGATAAATGTAATAACAGTAAAATAGCTATTAGTAGACAGTCTGATATTTATAAATGGTACTTGCCAATTCAGGTGAAAGAGAGAAACGGAAAGCTATTCTGAATGTGGTAAATAGTGGTGCTAATTATAGCCCTTGTTTCAGCATCTGTACTTGCAGGCATTTTCTACCACGATTACGAGAGTACATTGGCATCCGAGCCTCGCTACGTTTATCCGCAGTTAGACATCCAAACCCTCAACACTCCCCTTTTACAATGACCGTTTGAGTAAGGAGGGAACTAAAGCCTAGTGGGTGCTGAGATGACTTGAATGCCAGTATATTTATCCTTGCCTGCCCACACATATGGACCGCTAAATTATAGTGGCCCTGTTTATTTCTTTATCATGTGGTCTACCAATAGCTATCCCCCATGCATTTCAAACGTGATTTCAGAGGATAGAAACTGGAGCGTCTACTTTATTTGGCCGGGAGATAACATCACAATATCAGTCTCGCTGCCTCCGGGAAGCTACACGTTCTGGATTGCGGGAGCCTCTCCAAGTCCGACAACTGGAATTGCGCACATAATGGCGGATTACAGCTACTTCGCTCCGTGACAATTGGGGGTAGATGAGACTGAGTTGAAATGTAATATTGAATATTAGAACGAATTTACATTTTGCTATCTGACAAAAATTGGATGTTTGAAGTTGATATAACCATTGTTTTATGCAAAATAGAGGTCTCCTTCAAATAATGCTTCTAAGTGCAAGCAATTCTTACAAAAATAATTTATATATACGCTAGCATGAAAGACTATGGCTCTCCCGAATGAATTTATAGCGCAACTTGAGAGGGCCCTTGAGATACAGGAGCAGAAGTCTATCGCCTATTGCTTCATTGCCCTTGATCCGGAAGATTGTTACTATAATATGCGCTGGACAATGAATCAGGTCGCCTCGACAGCCTTCAAGGAATACTTTGGAAAAATATATGGACAGGAGGAATTCAACGATATCACTTCCATTATAGATGAAAGAATAAACCGCTTCCTTGATAAGTTTCCAAGATTTAGGGTAGGC
>JAJYRY010000155.1 GCA_021793855.1 Thermoplasmata archaeon | reverse complement strand
GGTTTCTTGACATTGCCCAACACGAGATAAATCATTCCGACTATCCCCCCAAGGAGCGGCAGAATGAAGAACGGGATAAAATGATTGATCTTCAGGCCATATATGGCAGAGGCTACCACCATTATGCCCGGAAATGCTACATCACCGAATCCCAATGCCATTGCAGCGTGCTCAGCAACTCCCTCATCGGTTATTTCTATCTTCCCCACTTTCTTTGAAAAATCGGTTGGAAACACAAAGAGCATGGGAAGGTCCCTATCGATTGCGATCTTTGCCAGCCCGATCATGTGCTTGGTCTTGTAGACAGATATGTAATCGTAGATCGCAAAAGCAGCTAGGAAAACGGCTGCTGCCCACAATCCCAGCAAGAACCCCAAGACGAATGCCATTCCAGATGTGAGGAAAAATCCCGCTATGTTGACGACATACCATCTGTTGTGGAAGACGAGTGCAAGTACCATTATCGCAGGAGCGGCAATTATGATTACGTAGTATTCGTCATAGGTATTAGCTATCACCAGGCCAAGGTAGTTCCAGACGTAAAACACCATGAGGGCAATCGCCGCGACAAACAACCATTTCAGGAAATTCAGCTTGAACCTTCTTGCAAGAAAAATGAGTGCGACGGAAAAAACGATGGCCGCAACCAGGTAATAGATGACGTAACCGAAACCCGAAGTGGTGCTGCTTGCAGAGACAGAGGGTTCTATTGAATACGCAATGCTTGCGAGATAGACGGCAAATATTGACGATGCAATGAAAAGAATCAAGCTGGTGAGTTGTGCAGCAGGGAACTCGCGTTTTTCAGGCATTTTAGGTCATTTCTCCTTACAGTTGTTTAGGACAGTTATAGAGATTTCAATATATGATTTTCCCATCAATCAAGAGCAATCGGTGGTTTCTATAGATAGCTGGTGAAGTTTGAGATCTCAGAATTTGCAAAATTAGACAGGTTATATAGAAATACCTAGGTTTCAGTATAGGAAATTATGTCGGGGAAAAAGCGGACAAATTCAGGGAAATTTGAGCAAATCAAGTACCTGAATGCATCTGGTCCTTACAGACCGCTGAAGGACAGGCTAATGCTACTTGGCCAGTTCGTAGGAGACTGGGATATTGCAATGGCCCGTGGCTTGCAGGAGGACGGTTCATGGAAGAATTCCAGAGGGGAATTCCACGCGGGGTGGATCCTCGGAGGAACTGCAATCCAAGACATCTGGAAGTCAAACGAAAATGGAATCCTCGACACCGGTGGAACAACAATACACTTCTACGATCAAGAGTTAAAGAGCTGGTACAGCGTATGGATATCTCCTCACCAGTCTACGGTGCTGGCATTTGTCGGGAACAAGAAAGGGAAGAACATAGTCCTCGAGTCAAAGGTGACGAACAAGAAGATAGTGAAATGGGTATTCTACGACAAAAAGCCGGATTCATTCAAATGGAGATCAGAGAGCAGTGTTGACGGCGGAGATAGCTGGCTAGTGACTGAGGAAATGCTACTGAAGAGACAGAAGAAAAAGGAAGGGGTCGACCGTTAGACCCTCGAATCTTACCGAACCCCAATAAACACAACCTTACCAAAGACAGGAAGTATCAGACAGATCAAGGAAAAGAGCTCCCTCCTCCGTCGAGTTAGAATACCTTGTCTTGATAAGCGTTGCACTAACACAACCGAAGGTACACAACCAATCGATGATAACATTATTATAGAAGTGCAAAATTAGGGAAAGTGCCAACTGTCTCCTATTATCGGTCTCTTAAACAATCACTTTCGGAGTGTTCAGAAAAGCTGAAGCTGCTAGAACAGAGCAATGATGAGAAGGAGAAAGTGATCAAAGAGCTGAAGGAGCAAAACCTAAGATTCTCAGCGGATCTTGACAACTTCCAGAAGAGAGTGGGCGAAGAGAACCTAAAACTCGTAAGCTACGCTTCTGAGAGGATAATAAAAGAACTTCTCCCGGTTCTGGACAGTCTGGACAATGTGAAGGATGAAGGAACAATGGCAATAAGGCGACAGATCGAAGGAATACTGCAGAAACAGGGGTTAACAGCAATAGATGACACTGCCAAGTTTGATCCCAACAAACACGAGGCCATTGGAATGGAAGACGGGGGAGAGGCTAACACGATCAAGAAAGTGGTGAGAAAGGGGTACGCGCTCGGTGACAGGGTAATAAGGCAAGAGTTGGTAATTCTCAACAAAGGTGAGTAAAATGGAAAAAATATTGGGGATAGATTTAGGGACGAGCAATTCTCAGGCAGCAGTTATGATAGCAGGAAAGCCGGTTGTACTGCCAAGTTCAGAGGGGACTACACTGGGTGGAAAGGCATTTCCGAGTTATGTAGCATTCACGAAGAATGGTGAGTTGCTGGTCGGTGAACCTGCTAGAAGACAGGCTCTGACAAATGCGGATGGAACGATGTATGCGTTCAAGCGAAAGATGGGAGAGACCTACAAGTTCAAGGTAAGGGGGAAGGAATATACTCCCCAACAGGTGTCAGCATTCCTGCTTCAGAAAATAAAGGACGATTCTGAAAAATATCTGGGTGAAAAGATCACCAAGGCGGTCATCACCGTTCCCGCATACTTCAACGACAACCAGAGACAGGCGACGAAGGACGCTGGTGCGATAGCGGGGCTCGATGTCGTCAGGATAATAAATGAACCTACGGCGGCCGCTCTTGCATACGGCCTGGACAAGACGGAGGGAGAGCACAGGATCATGGTGTTCGACCTGGGAGGAGGTACGCTTGATGTCACCATCATGGAATTCGGTTCTGGCGTCTACGAAGTGCTATCCACTTCTGGTGATACAAAACTGGGTGGTACGGACATGGACGAGGCAGTGATAAACTATCTAGCGTCAAAGTTCCAGCAGGAGAATGGAATCGATCTGAGGAAGGACAAGAATGCGTACAT
>JAJYRY010000154.1 GCA_021793855.1 Thermoplasmata archaeon | reverse complement strand
GTGATGACAGGCTCACATTCATAACAGGGTGCAAGTATCCAAAGGCCGTGTCCATACTGATAAGGGGCGGGACACAGCATACTATTGACGAAGTGGAAAGGGCACTGCATGATGCACTCAAAGTAGTCGGAGTAGCAATTGAAGACCAGTCCTTCGTAACAGGCGGAGGTGCCATAGAGGCAGAACTGGCATATCAGCTGAAGAAATATGCTCCAACAGTTGGTGGAAGGGAGCAACTTGCGATAGAGACGTTTGCGAATGCACTGGAGATAATTCCCAGAACTTTGGCAGAAAATGCAGGAATGGACCCAATAGATTCACTTCTGAAACTTCGGTCTGAGCATCAGACAGGAAACAAGAATGCTGGCATTGATACAGCTGAAGGAACAGTGAGCGATCTATTCAAGAAGAACGTGGTAGAACCTGTCAGGGTAAAATCACATGCAATTGAAAGCGCTACTGAAGTGGCCACTATGATACTTAGGATTGACGATGTGATATCCTCCAAGAAGTCAAGCGGTGGAGGAGGACAACCCGGAGGAATGCCACAAGGAATGGGCGGCCCAGAGGGTATGGGCGGAATGCCCCCTATGTAAAGGGGGATTCCTTTGGAATTAATTCTGGGTGAAGAGAGCCAGGAGATTCAAAAGAGGGACTTCGACCTCATAATAATAGGAGCAGGGGCCGCTGGCCTATCTGCAGCAGTCTATGCTACCAGGGCGGGCCTGTCTTGTGTGGTGATAGACGGTTCCACTCCGGGGGGACTGACACTGGAAGCGCCATTGGTAGAGAATTACCTCGGATTCACTGCAATTCCAGGAACAGACCTTGCAAAGGAGTTTCTGCAGCATGCCAGGAACTACACGAAAATAATAGACAACAATAAGGTAATATCTATCAAGAAAGGGGAAGTTTTCAAGCTGGAAACGGAAAAGGGAGAGTTCCAGTCAAAGGCAATCCTGTTCGCGACAGGCACCAAGCACAAGCATCTAGGAATACCAGGGGAACCTGAATATTTCGGCAAGGGCGTGAGCTACTGCAGCACGTGCGACGGATGGCTATTCAAGAACAAGAAGGTCCTCGTCATCGGAGGAGGCAATTCGGGGGCAATCGCCGCTATATCGATGAAGAACATAGTGACTGAGGTGAAAATATTCGAGTTCATGCCTAAATACATGTGCGAGGATGCATATGTAAAACAGATTCAGTCAAAGGGAATAGAGTATAAGAGAAATGTCCAGGTATTGGAAATCAAGGGTGACGGCAAGCTAGTGAAGACAGTAAGGTTCAAAGACAGGACAACTGGGCAAGAATTAGAGGAGAACTTCGACGGAATTTTCATCTATGTTGGGCTTCAGCCACAATCCGAGCTGGCAAAATCAATTGGAGTGGAACTAACGGATAGAGGATATATCAAGACTGACAGGAACTGCAGAACATCTGTTGAAAGGGTTTACGCAGCTGGGGATGTGGCAGGTTCGTTTGCACAGATAGTTGTAGCTGCATCTGACGGGGCTATAGCGGCAGATTCTTGTTACAGGGATCTATACCTTAAATAATGCTTTTGGAAAATGTAAACATAGCATCCCCTCCAAACAGGAAGTTCGTCACCGGCTCTTCTCTCGACAATCTCGAAGTGCTGGAACATCAGGACATAAGAATAGTGAACGGGAGGATAGAGAGCATTTCCCCCTCCTCATCCGGCGAAACAGCTAAGTGGGCCATTCCTGGGTTCTGCGACCCGCACACCCACCTGGTATTCTGCGGAACAAGGGAAAATGAAATTGACATCAAGAAGGAGATAGGATACGCAGGTGTTTTGAAGCAGGGAGGAGGGATTTACAGCACAATCAAGGCGACCACAATCTGCGACGAAAACACGCTTTATACCGAATCAAAGGCAAGAATTATGAGTATGATGAGGAACGGCACTGCTATTTTCGAATGCAAGACAGGGTACGGAATCAATTCGGAGATTGAAGGGAAGATGCTCAATGTAATTGAAAGGCTTGAACGTGACCTAAAGATCAGGATAAAGAAAACTCTCCTCGCCCATGTTATCCCCAGAGACGGTGACGAACGCTCATACCTCAGGGAATTCGAAAGCATGCTGGATGAATTTGGGAAGCGGTTAGATTATGTGGACGTTTTCGTGGATGAAGGTGCTTTTTCTCCATCATTTGCGAGGGAAGTTATTCAATATGCAAATTCCAATGGAATACCAGCCAGGGTGCATCTCAATGAGTTGAAGAACACAGGTGGAGTTGGGATCCTAAGAGACCTTGATATAAGGTCTTACGACCACATGATCGAGACGAGAGAGGACGAGATTAATCAGATAGACGCCCCCATAACCGTACTACCATTCACTGCCATAAGTCTTGGCAAGAATACTGCCATTTTCTCAAAGATGAAGAGAGAGGGGAAGATAATGGCTGTTGGCTCTGACATCTCTCCTAACACATACATCACGTCCTTCCCTCTCGTTCTCTCCCTCGCCAGACAGTTGCTGCCTTTTACGATAGAGAACCTCATAAACATGGGCACCTTAAATTCCTGCTACTCCCTCTCTCTATCTGGCGAAGCTGGTTCCATTCATCCCGGAAAGGATGCTAATATCATAGTGCTGAGGGAGAAATATGACAAATTAGGGTACAAATTAGGGGAGGACCTAATAGAACGGGTAATAATAAACGGCATAGATAAAAGAGATAGTTCCATAACTGATTTAAGGCACTAGAAAATCAGGTAGTATGAGCCAGCTTCCCTTCTTCACACTAAACGATTTTGATCTAGCTGGAAAATCAGTCCTGTTGAGACTGGACATCAACTCTCCAATAGACCCAAAAACAGGCAACATTTTGGACGATGCGAGATTCAGGGCGCACCGTGAGACTATAGATTCATTATCAAAGTCAAAGGTGGCCATACTTGCCCATCA
>JAJYRY010000153.1 GCA_021793855.1 Thermoplasmata archaeon | reverse complement strand
TTGGGACCACTAGAAGAACGGTACTGATGTACCAATCGGGCATGTCCGCATCGATTGATATTGCGCTAAAGATGGAGGAATTCCTGGGAGAACAGATAATGGAATACGTCTCCTTCCTCTGGAATGTAGAGAGGGAGGAGGTTACCACTGGTTTCCGGAAAATGAGGGAATTCGAAAGGTTGGTAAATAAAGAAATAACGAGGACAGGGTTCTCCGTCTATCCAATCAGAAGATCCATCGTCAACTTCCTAATGGAGGACTCGGAGTCTTCCTTCTTGGGCGGTATAGAAGAGGAAATGACTAGGGTGGAGAGAAAGGTTGAGCATCTCAGTGAACTCTCAAAGTTCAGCGATAAGGACGGGGTTCTGGTAGTGAAGAGGGAAATAGAAAAACCAAATAGATACAAGATTCCCATAATTTCATATTCAGAGTTAGAACAGTTCCGCGACAAAGACGAATTGAAGGAAGTAATCAAGGAGAGAATGAATAGTTGAAGGCAGAGTTCAACGGCCAGGACAGAGTACTCTTATTGGGAATCAACAAGGCGCTTAAGGACTCTGGAAGGGTGGTTGAGCAAGTTCTCAGCACCGGAAATTTCGACCAGATTCTCCTATCTATAACGGAGGAAGAGGTAAAAGGGCTTCGAGAGTACATTAAAAGTCCGGTTGATGTTGAGATGGACGATGTCGAGATTATTTACGAATACTTCATGAGAAAATTTGGAGACACATCTATACCTCCAGAGGCCTACATCGCGGCAATACAGTTTGCAGATAAGAATGGACTAGAGGTTGCTGGAATAGACATACCATCAGGAATCTATGAGGACATTTTTGTGGAGTATGTCCAGTTATCCGACATGATCAAGCTGAGTCTACGTAGAAGGAGGCTTCTGAAGAGAAGATGGGACTTATCAGATTCAGACTCATTCACCAAGGACTGGGATTCCTACCTAAACAAGGGAGGATACCTGAAAGTCGAGCAGGAAAGGGCAAGACACATGGCGACAGAGATATCCAGCAGGAAGAAAGGAAATACCTTGGTAGTGGTCGAGACTGAGAGATTCAATGATCTTTTCAGTGGCCTGAATAAAACTCTCCAAGGATATAAAGTTCAGCAGAACGTGGAAGAGATGAAGGCGGTTTCGTAAGGAAGACTCTCCTGAAGTGTTTCTTAAATTCAACTCTCAAATCCTCAGTCAGGTCTCCCTGTAGAGTCTTAATGAGGGTCTTGCCGTTTCTTGTCAGGACGTGCTCACAGATATCCAGTACCTGTTTAGCAATAAAGTAAGAGTTGGCAGAATCTCTAGATTTGTCGCCGCTGGTATGCATCAAAATATCAGACAGGACTAAATCATACCCGTCCGGTGAAACATCGAGAACTTGGTTGAAGATCCCATCCTGAAAAATGTCTCCCTTGATGAACCGGACGTTACCAATTCTCCTCATTGGCATAATATCAAGCGCCACATTCAGTCCACTCTCATTCACAAGAGAAGTGTACTGGCTCCATCCTCCAGGAGATGACCCGAGGTCCAGGATTCTGATCCCATTCTCTATGATTGAGAATTTCTCATCCATCTGCTTGAGCTTGTAAACTGCCCTGCTTCTGTAGCCTTCAGTCTTTGCCTTCTTATAGTAGGCCTCGGATCTTCTCTTCTTAATCCAGGACATTTGTAGCTTACTTTATGAACTTCTCGTAGGCGTCCATCTTCATCAGGTTGTTCACTTCGGCCGGATTGGAAATCTTGAGTTTGACAATCCAGGCATCGTAAGGGTTCTTGTTAATTTCCTCCGGAGTCTTTTCCAGAGTCTTGTTAACTTCAACAACCTTTCCAGTCACCGGTGAATAGAAATCTTCAGCTGATTTAACGCTCTCTACGGTACCAACGATCTCGCCCGCTTTAATGCTTGTCCCTACCTTTGGAAAGTCAACGTAAACTATATCGGACATCTGATTTTGTGCGAAATCCGAAATGCCAATAGTAGCGACGTCTCCTTCTAGTCTCAGCCATTCGTGGGTTTTTGTATAGTATAGACCGTCTTTAACGATCATAAACTGGGATGCAACTGAAGGCAAAAAGTTTTGCGCAACATTTTGATGGTAGCTCGTGCGGTGTTTTGTCGCCATAAGTCTGCCTGCAAACGAAATATTGGTTAAGGCAATAACCGAAAACAAACCAATGGGCAGATCAGTGGAGGGAAAGAATCTTCATTTGACGCTCAAGTTCTTAGGGGAAATTCATAGCGTGGAAAAGATACGAAAGAGCCTTGAGGGAATAAGGTCAAAGAGGTTCTCTATAATTTTGAAGGGAATGGGGGCATTCCCAAATGCCCAGCACGGGAGGGTACTGTTTGTAAAGGCATATCCAGAAAGTCCCCTGAAAGAACTGGCAGATGAGGTTAATTCAAGAACGAGAGAGATACCACTTGACCACCCCTTCAGTCCTCACCTGACAATTCTTCGCGTGAAAGACAAACGTGATTTCTCTGAACTCATCTCGAAGAATGAGAACACAGTCTTCCTTGAGCAGGAAGTGACCAGTTTTACACTGTATGAATCTGTCCTGAAACCCACTGGACCAATTTACAATGAAATCCAGACCTATCAGTTTATGTAAGTAACGTCCCCTTTCTCCTGTTTCTCTTTCACTTCATTCTGTTCTATCACATCGATGAATAGTATTGTGCTTACTGGAATTATTCTCAGCTTCTCGTTCTTGCTGTCTCCGATATTCAACAGTATTGCAGGCTCCTCTCCCATTGAAAGGAACCCCTCTAGCATTCCTTCCGATACGACATTATCCTCAGTAGAACTCGCGGAAACTATCTTGTATCTCGATCCCTTCGTTAGATGAGTCATCATTTGATATTCACTCCGACATAGCCTGGAGATTATCGACTCTCTTCCTGTAATTATCCATAGCCATCTTCACATTCGA
>JAJYRY010000152.1 GCA_021793855.1 Thermoplasmata archaeon | reverse complement strand
GAAGGGCGTCTGTTGAACCAGACATAGCCTACATATCAAAAGGTGCAAACAACAAGGAGTATGAGCGTGTAATGAGGGAGAAAATAGGCAAATACCTTGATGAGGGGATAAGGACAATCGCATTTGGGGACTTGTTCCTGGAAGACATTAGAAAATACAGGGAAGACAGGATGGCAGGTACCGGGATGACATGCATTTTCCCGCTCTGGAAAGAGAATACTCTGGATCTTGCCAGATATTTCATAAAGTCCGGCTTCAGGGCTATAGTCTGCACAGTAGACCCACGGAAACTTGGAGGGGAGTTCGCAGGCAGGGAGTTTGATGAAGATTTCATTTCATCCCTTCCCCAGGGAGTGGACCCGTGCGGGGAGAATGGAGAATTCCACACTTTCGTATATGACGGACCGATATTCAGCGCTCCCATTCCTGTCAAGAAAGGGGAGACAGTACTAAGGGATAACTTCTATTTTGCAGACATCCTTCCCGATTGAATATTGCGCCCTCTAAGTACATTTTATCTTCTGATTACAGATTGGTTAGAGCAGTGAAACCAAATGATGTCAAAGTGAATTCAGAGAAAATCAGATGCGGGTGGGCCTCCGGAGACGCCTCGCTCATTGAATACCACGACAGAGAATGGGGGGTGCCGGTTCATGAAGATAAGACCCTCTTTGAATTCCTGGTCTTGGAAGGGGCGCAGGCAGGTCTGAGCTGGGTGACGGTCCTTAAAAGAAGGGAGAGCTACAGGGAGGCATTTGATGGATTCGATTTCGAAATAATTGCAAATTATGACGGAAGGAAGGTCAACGAGTTGCTGGTTACGAAAGGGATAATAAGGAATAGACTAAAGATAGAATCAGTAGTCGCAAATGCAAGGGCATTCCTGAAGATAAGGGGGGAGTTCGGGACTTTCGACAGTTATATATGGAAATTCGTGGGTGGAAGAAGGGTAAAGAACAATTGGTCGACGCTCCTGCTTATACCTGCACAGACAGACGTTTCTGTCTGTATGAGTAAGGACCTGATGAGGAGAGGATTCAGGTTTGTGGGGCCAACGATATGTTATTCTTACATGCAGGCTGTAGGTCTGGTGAATGACCACATAACATCTTGTTTCAGGCATGACCAGTTGTAGATTTTGAATGGTGGCAATACGCCAAAATTCATGGCTTTAGTGCCAGCACAAATTATCCAATGAAATCACTTTGCACGAAAAATGAAAACGTAAAATAACAGGGTAGGAATATCTCAGATATGAGAAAGTTGCTGATGATACCTGGCCCAATTGAATATGAAAGCAATGTACTGAACGCAATGTCACTGCCAACAATCTCGCATTCGTCTCCTGAATTCATATCAATCTACAGGGAAGTTCTCGAGAATGTGTTCACGATCTTCGGTTCTGATGTTACTGACTCACTGCCTTTTATCATATCTGGTTCCGGGACGCTTGGGATGGAGGTTTCAACTGTCAACTTCATAAAAAGGGATTCAAAAGTGCTTGTTGTCAATACGGGCTATTTTGGAGACAGGTTTGTAGACCTGTTCTCGAGGTTCACCGACAAGATAGAGCAGATCAGGCCTCCTCTCGGGGAAGCTGCCGATCCTGGAGTCATAAAGGAAAAGCTGGAGACTAACGAGTATGAGCTGATGACAGTGACTCATGTTGACACCAGTACGGGAGTGAGGAACAACGTCAGGAAGATAGCCGAAGCTGCCAGGGGATCCGAAACGCTGCTTGTGGTGGACGGTGTCTGCTCAGTTGGCGGCGAGGAATTCGACATGAAATGGGGTATCGACGTCGCGTTTACTGCATCACAGAAGGCACTTGGTACTCCTCCAGGTCTAGCAGTAGGTGTTGCCGGGAAGAGGGCACTGGAGAGGATGGCAAAGGTAAAACCGCTTACATTCTTCTCGGATCTGAGGAAGTGGGAGGCGGTATCTAAAGGTGTGCTTGCTTCGAAGGGTGGTTATTTTGGCACTCCAAATGTAAACCTGATAAATGCTCTAAGGGTGAGCCTGTCAAACATACTCAGTGAAGGGATGGAGAAGAGAATTACCAGACATAGGCTAATGTCTTCAGCACTGAGGGCCGGAATAGAAGGCATGGGGCTAGAAATTATGGCAAAGAAATCGTTCGCTAATACAGTGTCAGCAGTATATCTCCCTGAAGGAGTGGAATCGAAAAGATTCCTGTCAGACGCAGAGAATTTGGGTGTAGTTTTCGCTTCCGGGTTGATCAGAGATATTGCAGGTAAATATTTCAGGATCGGTCATATGGGAAGCATCAACTCAACTGAGGTACTGTTGTCACTAAGTGCAATCGAGAGAGCGCTAAATAAAGGAGGAAAAAATATCAGGCCTGGATCTGGGCTGGCCCCAGCGGAGGAAGTACTGTTGAAATCAGACTAGATAGGAAAATTAAGAAATTCACCTCTCATCCGTGGCATTGAATCTCTAATGATAACTTGTATGACAGAAATTAACAGACTTGCGCAAGTTATCAATAAGTTCAGATGCATCGTATTTCTATAAAGTAAAAGGTTGATATTAAAGAAATGAATGGCAAAATAAAAATAAAAGAAATAGCCAATTAACTACCTCATGGGAAAACTTGACTGTCACAGGATACAAAGCCGCGACAGGAAAATTTTAGCGTTTCTGCATAAGATTCGATATCACAGAATGTGCGTGCGTCCACGTTGGTACGTGACTAAAGGCGTTTGTCAACCCAACAAGGTTCCCCACATGAGCTGCTGCTACTACGCTCCCTGTTACACCAGCCGCTATAGCTAGTCCCTTTGCAATTCCTATTGCTGCTATTGCCATAAAATAAGGATTCAGAAATGGTCATAAGCATTATGGTACAAGCATCGAAAGATTAGACAATTGTCCCATTTAAAATGAGGAACTGCATCCTGTCTGGGAAGATTGAACAATCTACGCTGTTTGATATAATACTTACAAATCAA
>JAJYRY010000151.1 GCA_021793855.1 Thermoplasmata archaeon | reverse complement strand
GCCTCAAAGAACTTTCCTTGTGACCGGATAAGATTCAGTGATTCCAGGAGATTCTGTAGAGAACGTCCAAACCGATCGAGTCTCAGGACGAGGATCCCGTCCAGGTGATCCAGGTCATTCATTATTGATTTGAGGCCAGGGCGATCCTTCTTCGCACCGGAGGCAAAATCAACATATTCCCTGGAATCCCAATCCTTTGTCTTGCAGTATTCCCTCAGCCTGATGAGCTGGTTTTCAGGATTCTGCTCTTTGTCCTTGGTAGATACTCTGGCATAGAGGCCTACAATCATTATTTTCTGATTTAATATGTGCTTAAATATTGTTCAGTAGACTGGCCTGAATTTTTCGAATATTAGACAACGCTTCTCAAGTATATTAGAAAGTTGGATGTCGGGAATCATTTAACAGCCTTCCTTTGCCGGTACCAATCAGTTGATGTCGTGAAGCCTGCAATTTTAGATATAGGTACTGTAACACTACTATCATTCACATATCTGATTCTGACATCATCACCAGTAAGATCAGTAATTATGGCAAAGCGATTCTTTTTGCCCTTCAATTGTATTTTTAAGTTCTCGTTACCTACGTTTTGCAATAGCTTATCTTTGAATTCACTGGGAAGAAGCCAAACACATTGATATATAGCCTCAATCTTTTTCTTCCTCGCTGAACCCCATGTGTCATGAGATAATGTGCTTTGATCTATTTCAAGTTGAAGCTAAAATTAATATGCTGATCGGATGTTTGTGACATAGTCAAATGAACGAGAAGGAAGATGACATTGAAACGGCTCTTTCTGGCATATTCTCCAAGGAACTTATTGAAAAGATAAAGAACTTCAAGAGAAACCGAGCAGGAGAAATTAACCAAGCAGCTATGAGCGAGTTTGTGACTATATTTGAACAAGCTGCAAATGAAAAAAGTGAGTTACGCGATATTCTCACATCGATGTTAGGTAGAGATTTAGCAGGTGCTATGAATGACATTATGAACAATCCATCTGAAGAGTACGCAAATGCACAATTTGAAAAAATGATCAATTCTAAGAGAACAAAGAAGCTTATGAAATCGCTACTTCCAAAAGAATTCTCTAGTAAACTACTTGATTCGGGAACCCCTTTCGATTTTTTCATGAATTTTACTGAGATAGGAAGACTGGCCTTCAATGGGGTAACAGAAGAGTATTCTGATTACACCAATAATTGCAGGCTAGCAATAGATGAATTGCAGAAAGATCTTTTATCTGATATTGAACGAATCAAGACTAGAGTGGATTACGTTAAAAGAATAGAGAATTTTAGGGATGCGATATCTCTTCTGGGTTCGTATAAAGATATCTTCTTGGAAATTAAAGAATTGAGCCATTGGAAGAACAATGTAAATCTTCAATATATCAAAGAGACGGCATTGCCGGTCTATCTTGATTTAGCGACAAAATATGAAATGGTTGCGAAGTTTGTCTTGATTGATATAGAAATCTGTGAGGGCAGATTCAATCCGAATGTTGACTATATGCAATTTTCTTTGGGGCAAATTGTAAATCGGATCTCCAGCAGCGCCAGGTTCTCAATCCTAGCTGATGTTGATACAATAGTTAGAAATTCACTGGCTCATGGTGGGAAATATTACCCTACAGAAAGTAACAAAACCATCAGATTCTTCGACAAAAACTGTCATGAGGATTTATCTTATTTGGAAATAATTGACAAAACCTGCCGACTTGCTAGTGTATTTTACGTAGTCTTAAGCTACCTTGAAGAAGGTCATAAAAAAGAATTCCAAATGGTTAGAGATAAGCTAGCTGGAAAAAAAGCTTGATAAAAGAAATTACTGTTGCAAGTCAACGTGCTTCAGCCGTTGGTAGTTAACAGATTCTTGCGTAGGGCTGTTGGCAATAGGTTTTGCACCTAAAAGATTGAAGCCACACTTAAATCGTGCGTAATTATCTGTGAAACCTTTGGGTAAAAGAGGAAATCATACGGAGTTGCATTTTTCCAGAAGGTCACTGTAGAAGTTTCAGGAACCCTGTAAAAGGTGGAATCTATCTCGACTGCGTCGAATATCTTTGAGTAGAGTTTCAGGAATTCTTCGGGTTTGGTTTTGGGAGGATAAAAGGGTCCTACCCATTGTGTGTAACTCCATCCGGAGCATCCGATCCTCAATTTGTTCAATTAAACCTCACATTAGTAGGCCATCTTGCATCGTAAATTATATCTCGTTGTTCTGGTAGTTTCTTCCAGACCTTGTGCCTTCCGATTAAATGTCCATTAATTGGGTGAAATGAGAATTCTGAATAGCAGCGACGATGCAAAAGTTCAGTTGGCATTTCCCCCTCACTCCAATTTCCCTTATGTTTGCGCACGAACACACTCACACTTTTGAATTTGCTTAGATCGACGAATTGTCCTGGCAAGCCAAGATTTCCGTTTAAATGGTCTAGGATGCCACTAGCGATACCTCTCTCAACTACTATGCCATGGTCATTTGGGATCATAGGTGGTGTGACAGCAGCTCTTATTGTTTCCATTTTTTCAGGATTCTCCAGATTTCCAACTAGGGCCCAAAATACCCCTCTAGATGTGGCAGGTCCAGAGTTTATAATTCTGAGATAGAATCTAATGGACCCTCCGTCTATTTTTTCCGTTTCGAGAACAGTGTAGATATTTACTGAAACGGAATTTAGGATGTTGGCAATAGCAGCCCCGGCGAGCACTACAGTAAGTATTATTGAAATTATGGTGGTGAGGTTAGTTGTGTTCGATAAGAAGGCTGCGATGTTTGTCCAAAGAGTGCTCACGCCCACCCCTCAACCCACTTCCTCATCTTATCCGCTCCATGAACTGCGACGTATCCATCCCCGTGATCTGTGTGTATATGCTCGTAGTGAAAACCGAGGAATGTCCCATCCATTGCTGAAGCACATTCAGGGGAACGTTATCCATTATGGCCTTCACCGCAAAGGTATGCCTGAACTTGTGGGCATGGATCCCCACCCCCAGCCTCTC
>JAJYRY010000150.1 GCA_021793855.1 Thermoplasmata archaeon | reverse complement strand
AGCAGTCTGGTAAGTACGGTGAATATCAGCTCTATCCTCGGTCCCCAAGTGCCTATAGAAAAAGCAGATTCCGTGGAGAATATATCCTTAAGAGTCTGCACAACAAGTTCTTCGTTTATCAATCGTTCCCTTTCGCTCTGGTAAGGTAGGACTGACATCATGTTGAACCGTAGGAATCCCATTTCCTGGCCGGGAAAAGGTGAAAGGGTTACAATGGATGAATTTGGGCTACCGTATTTCCAAAGTTCACCATGAGGATCAAAGACCAACACAGTTTTACCCTCTTCCTCGTACATCCTAATCAGTTGCGCAAGCAAGTTTGACTTTCCTGTTCCAGTTTTCCCGAGGACAAGAGAGTGGTTTTCAAGGAACTCCCTAGGGAAGCATATTCTTTTCTCTACGAGGGGGAATGGTATGCCGTTTTCATATGGCCAGTAGTCCATGGTCTCCACTCCCATTTATGAGCGATGAAAGCTCGTAGCTTGTGAGTATTAAGGGATTTCTTCTCTCAAAAGTGAGGCACTGCTTTCCATCCCTGTTAGTATAGGCCCTCAGCAGGATTGGCGAAAAAAGTCTTACCCTGTAGAGCACCTTTCCTGCCTTTTGACCCAAATACCTCCTCCTCAGGGGATTTAATGTAGAGTACCTTTCAACCCTCACGTGTACTTCGTCACCTTTCATCAAAAAGGATGAAGTTTCAACCAAAAAAGGAAAAATTGAATCAAATATGAACCTCGGCTTATTGAACAAGTACACATTTTCCTTCCATTGTTTGCTGAGAAGAACATTCTCAATCTTATTACCAAGCTCCTCCCTGATATACTGGACAATTTCGGCCTCCTTGTGGCTGTAGCCAACAAACACTAACAGTGAGTCATTCCTCCTGATCGTAAGCTCCGTTTCCCTATTGGTCAGTAAGATATTGAGAAGAAACCTTAGATTCTCCCTGTCCCGTACATAAATTTTCCAGTATGAAGACATCAGTTTCCCCCCTTGGTCACATCACGAAGGAGAAAGGCCGGTTGTGTTTCGACATCCATTGTGTTCTCATCCATTTTTCCGAAGCAGTTCATGCAAAATTTCTTTCCAGTTCCGAGACAAAAACATGTCACATCCATTTCTATTTTCATAAAAACACCTCTAGTCCAACTCCATTCATTTTCAGAAATTAAGGGTCAAAAGGGGCACTTGCGGAAATGAACATTATTCAGAATATACGCTATTCTCAAGCAGGCAATACGCACCGCTTTTTGCAGGAAATCCTATGTTCTATTCACGAAATTGGACTACAAAATTGGATAATGAACTGATATTTAATTTTTGAGAATGATTAGAAGGGGAGAAAATAAAATAAGAAAAATTAAGAGAAGTTTACTTGTATTTTATCTTTGAAGACGCACTGAAGTGTACTTTGTTCTTTGCGGGAACTCTTATGATCTGCTTTGTCCTAGGATTCTTTGCGTTCCTTGCCTTCGTTTGCTTCCTCGAGAAGATTCCGAATCCTGCAATTCTAACCTTCTGTCCTTTGTTTATGTTCGTCACAATAGCCTTGAAGGTTCCCCTTATTACTGACTCAGCGCTTCTGACAGATACGCCGGAACTCTTGGCGATGTCTCTGGCAATCTCGTTTATTCCGACCATATTGAGAATATCTACATTTAATATATAAAGTTAATGCTATTTTTAATATTACGGCTGGCGTGAGGAATATAGATTTTATTCAAAATATCCTATAGAAAATATCGAATATAAATGCCTGCTCTTTAAATACTAAAGAACGTATCACTTGATACTTTTTTATGCGTCTCCATTATGCAGATTCCGTAGACTACATTGAGGTTTTCTGATAATGCTGTCTTTATGACATCCGGGCTTTCAGCTCCGAGCTGGAGCCAGACGGCCTTTGGATGTAAACTCGGTGCCTGGAGTACAACTTCCTTAGAAGCTTCCGGATTTCTGAATATGTCCACTATGTCAATCTTCACGTCCCTGGGTATGTCTAGGATGGAAGGATATGTTTTTTTACCGTATATTTCCGTGACAGTTGGATTTACTGGAATTACGTTGTATCCGATATCAATCAAGTATTTACCGACCTTATTGGAATCCCTTTCAGGATTTGGGGACATTCCAACTACTGCAATAGTCTTGCTCTTTTCCAGGAGGTCCTTTATCATTGCCGGCTTATCTAAAATCATCGATCACTCTATTGAAATTTTCAAATAAACTTTTTCTGGTCTTCGACGGTACCCATCAAATCCCTCACTATACCTTTTGCCTCAGAAAAACCGAACAGGGGGGATAGGGATACAGTGACGACATATTCCCCAAATTTCGATCTGGCTATTGCAGGTCCTTGCTCTTTCTTGAATGCAAATGTCGGTTCTCCACTTTCGAATTCTTCGAAGAAATTACCACTGTTCCTTAAGTCGTATATCAAGTGCTCGGCTTGCTCTGTAGGCCTGGCTATATCGACCCATGCAGCCCTCCTGTAATATTCTTCAGAGAAAGTGAAAATTGTCTCTACGGTGCTGCCGTCTTTTTTGAAGACACCTACGGAGTCCATGCAGAGGTCTCCTACGCAGAAGTCACTCTTCGGAGGTTTCCAGTCAAGGTTACTTATCCTCCTCTCCTCAAACCATTCAGGCTCTCCCTTATTTGCGAAGAATGACCTTCTATAAAATGGAAATCTTTTGAATCTTTCATCTGGGAATGGGTCGAACATTGTTTCACTAAGTTTACTGACATTCTTCCTTGACTCCCCCTCCACTTCTATCTGTGTTCCAAGAGAAAAAGATGACGATGCCTCCTTACCCTTGTAGTTCTTGCCAGTGAAAATTACCCAGTCCTTCATTGGTATACTATCAACCATAGAATATGAGGAGACGAAAGATTGCATAAGACTCTTGGGAAATCCTGGATAGAACCAGTCTAGGAAGAATTCCTTCACCCTGATCTTCTCTCCATCTATTATGCATTCATACCGCAATGTCGGCCACTTTCTTCCTCCCGTGCGGTATGTC
>JAJYRY010000149.1 GCA_021793855.1 Thermoplasmata archaeon | reverse complement strand
TCCTCAGGAAGAACCCTGAGATTCTATTCGACAGCCAGAAGAGGAGATTTCAGGATGATGGCATCATCCGTGAAGCGATTAAGCTAGATTCTGACTGGAGGGACCTTCTGAAGAAGTCCAATGACCTAAAAGCGGAGAAGAATAAGCTTGTAAGGGAGATAGGAGAAAGGATCAGAAGGGGGGAAAATCCAGATGAAGTGAAGATAAAGGCTACAGAAATTGACAGGAACATACAGCAGTATGAAATAAGCCTAAGAGAAACAGAGGAGAGGAGGGATGTCATTCTCAGGAGGATACCTAATATTGCGGATTCCGATGCCCCTCTGGCCAAGGATGAATCAGGCAATCTCCCGATATATTTCGAGGGCAAGGCCAAGGTATCTGGGGAGGATGTTGACAGCTTCTTGGCACAGAGCAAGGGGAAAATGGAATATGAAGTCTCAAAATTCAAGCCAAAGAGCCACGTTGATCTTCTTGTAAAGAGGAACCTTGCAAACCTGGAGAGTGCTGCAGCTGTTTCTGGGGCTAGATTCTACTACCTCTTAGGTGACCTGGTTCTCCTGGAATCCACGCTAGAACATTATGCACTGAGATTCCTTCAGAAGAGGGGATTTACCCTCATGGAACCTCCTTTCATGCTCAACAGGGAATCCACGGATGGTGCCACTGATTTCACTGCCTTTGAAGATACACTATACAAGGTGGAAGGCGAGGACCTCTACCTTATAGCAACATCGGAGCATCCAATTGCCGCATACCATTCAAACTCGATACTCGAGGAATCAAATCTTCCGTTGCTTTATGCTGGTATATCGCCCTGCTTCAGGAAAGAAGCTGGGGCTCACGGTAAGGATACAAAAGGGATATTCAGGGTACATCAATTCAACAAGATAGAACAGTTTGCATATGTGAGACCTGAAGATTCTAGAGTTTATCACCAGAAGCTGCTTGAGAACGCAAAGGAATTCTACAGGTCCCTTGAGATACCATTCAGGGTTGTCGATATTGCAACTGGCGATCTTGGGAATGTAGCAAGCAGGAAATTTGATATTGAGGCATGGTACCCAGCTCAGGCCCAGTTCAGGGAAGTAGTCAGTGCATCTAATGTCCTTGACTACCAGGCAAGAAGACTTAAGGTAAGATACAGGACAAAGGAAGGGAATGCATTTGTGCACACACTAAATTCAACACTCATAGCAACCACTCGTACATTGGTTGCAATAGTCGAGAATTATCAACAGGAGGACGGTACAATAGTGATCCCGAAAGTTCTAAGGGATTCCATGGGAAAAGAGGTAATCTAGGCTTTGGATCTAGAATTTCCTGCGCCTGTTGAATTTGTAAGATATCTGGAAAATGAAGGAATTGAGAGACTTTATCCTCTCCAGATTGAAGGGATGAAAATTCTTTCCAGGGGAGAATCCCTCCTCCTTGCTACACCTACTTCCTCTGGAAAGACCGTGGTCGCTTACTACGGAATCCTTAGAGCCTGGAAAATGGGGTTGCGTTCACTCTACGTGGTGCCCCTCCGGGCTCTTGCAGAAGAGAAATATGAAGACCTGAAATTCTTCGATGAACTCGGTCTCAAAGTGGGGATAAGCACTGGAGACTATGATAGACCATCCAATTACCTGAAGAACTACGACATAATCATCTCGACATCTGAGAAAGTTGATTCTCTCCTGAGGAACAATCCGTCAGTTTTCGACAACCTTGGATTCGTTGTCTTTGACGAGATCCATAATATCCTTGATGAATCCAGAGGGAGTACACTAGAGATTGTCATTTCTAAGATAAGGTTCCTTGTGGAAGGGGCTCAGTTCATAGCTATGTCTGCCACAGTAAAAAATGTGAACGATATTGCGAGATGGTTAAATTCAATAGAGGTCACAAGTGATTTCAGGCCAGTTCCACTTAGGAAGTTTGTCGTTACATCAGATTCCATAATAGACGAAGACGGTTTACTTGTATCTGGTATTGACTCCTTTGAGGATTTTGTAACTGACTCACTTGAAAATTCAGGACAGACACTCATTTTTGTAAGGTCCAGAAAATCAGCAGAAACTACGGCAGAAAAATTGGGCAGATTCATAGAAACAAAGCTGACTCTGGGGGAGAAAGAAGAATTGGAAAAGATAAGTTATGATTCTGATTCGCCAGGTTATGACAAGCTTCTGCCCGTCCTGAAGAGAGGTGTTGGATATCACCATGCAGGAATGCTTTCAGAGCAACGAAGACTCGTTGAACGTTTATTCAAGGAGAGAAAATTGAAGGTCATAGTTGCGACAACAACGCTTGCAGCAGGACTGAACCTTCCTGCGAGGTCAGTCATAATAAAGGACATTTTCAGGTACGATGGGTTCTCGTCCGTCATGATTCCAAACCTTGAGGTTCAGCAAATGCTGGGCAGGGCTGGCAGAGTAAAATTTGACAGGCTTGGAAATGGTTATATCTACACATCCAGAAATAGACTTCAGGATGTGTTTTCAGCTTACGTCAACGGGGAGCTTGAGAGCATCACCTCAAGGATCAATGAAAGCAAGATAAGGATGCACGTCCTAGGATTGATTTCATCTGGCATGAGCAAGGACGTGGAATCCCTCAACAAATTTTTCTCCACTACACTTGCCTTCCATGAAGGCCTGCAACTAGATAAGTGGATTGAAGCGAGTCTGCAATTCTTACAAGATAACGAGATGATAAAGGGAACTGGAACATATAAGGCAACTCCCTTTGGTAGGAAGGTATCAGAACTTTACATTGATCCACTTACAGGAGTAATATTGAAGAATACAGTCCCCCTGCACGACGTTGACGAGATACTCCTTGGAATATGTTCAACGCCGGACATGCCGCCACTCTACGTTTCAGATAGCGAATCCTCACCTTACATTCCCCCGTCAAATCTTCCATTCCATTCCGAACCTGAACAGATGAAGGTTGCTTCTATTCTTGGGGATTGGATTGAAGAATTTCCTGAGGATGCCATCATCGAAAAATACCATATATGGCCTGCAGACCTGAGGAACAGAG
>JAJYRY010000148.1 GCA_021793855.1 Thermoplasmata archaeon | reverse complement strand
GAAAATAAAAACTGGTCCTGACGCACACACCCTTACCGTAGATCATCGCCGTGCAAATGTGCACGTCTTCTTGCCTGACGTTTATCAGGATTTAATACTGGCAGACAGAACCTGACGGCATAGTAGGACTGGTATTCCCTCAAAACATTAATCAAATCCCGGCCGGTCCACTACTTTTTATTCTTTAAATTTCTTATCACTGATATGTATTTAAGATATCAGTGTCTACAGATAGTTATCAGTGATAGCTTAATAAACTATCACTAGATACAGATACAACGATGATTGAAGAAATGGGGCCGGTTTATCAATTTATGCTTGAAGAACTTAGAATTCCATTAAATTCACAAGTAGAAAGAGGATATCCCATACACATTGGCGAGAGAGAAATACGTATAGACCTTGCAATAAAGTCAAAGGATACCCTGACTATTATCGAAATCAAATCCAGAATAAATGAAGATATAATTTACAGAATATATGCGCTTTCCCACTTAATCGATAAAAAAATGACAGGTACGAGAAAGCTTCAGTTGGTGTGTGCAGGAAAGTCACTAAAGTATAGCATCAGGGAACTCGCTGATAAGCTTGACGTGAGGATAATTCTTATCCCTCCAAAATTATACAAGTACTTAACTCCTACGACCACGGAATTCGATGAAATTGGTCATTTCGAACATTTAAAGGCGTCTCAACCAAGGATCACTTCTGAAAAAGCATGGAAAATTGTCTGTTTCTTACTGACTGATAAGCCTCCAAATATACTCGCCATTTCTAGGAAAACTGGTATTTCATATGGTTGGACAAACACTATAATTCATAAACTTGAAGACTCTGGAATAATAACTACTGATTACGGCTTAAGGATCAAAGATCTGGACAGGCTTCTTAATGCAGTTTCTTGGGAAAGGACCCTCGAGAGTCTGCTAGCGGAGACAATGAACACAAATTTCAATACCGCAACCCAGTGTATAACTGAAGTCGCACTGAACCTTAACCGGCTTGGAATAGACTATGCTTTCACGGCCCATTCGTCTGCTGTTTATTATGGTTCTTCCATAATGAGAGAGGATACCGCATATATTTACATTCCCGACCCGTCCTATAGAGAAGTTCTTCGATCTTATTCTGAAAGAAAAAACGTTGGTTGCCGCTTGAAAGTATACGTTCCTGAAAGAAATGTCATGAGATCTTCGAAAGTGCTCAACGGTATTCGGGTTGTGGACGTTTGCCAGAATATACTAGACCTTGCAGGACTGGGCATCGATGGACGGACGGCCGCAAAGGATCTGGTGAATAAAAGTGGCAAATGAAAATGGTGGAGAGACTACTCTGGCTCGGGATTCATTTGAAGAACTAAGGTATATTTTCGGTTGGAGCCTCGCTAACAGCAATTATAGATCAGGTGATATTATTCTCATCGGGGGGTGGGCAGTCCACTCGTTTAATCCCTGGAAGTATTCACTCGATATTGATTTGATCACAACTGATCGTTTTAAGGACTCATTAAAAAAACACCTATACTCAACCATGAATTATAATAGAGAAAGGGATTCTGCAGGAAATACCTTATATTTGAAGAGTTTAGATTCTGGCGAGATTTATCTTGATTTTTTACCGAAAAAAGATCAGTTCCACGGAACAGACAAAATACTCAATTTGATGGAAATAGAATACGAGACTGTTACCAAAAATATTTCCTATTCCTTTGAATCTGGATTCCAGGTCATTGTTCCAGAGATATCAATGCTCCTGCTGCTGAAATTGAAGGCTGCGTGGGATAGACACATCGATTTATCCACTGGTGCCTCTCAGGACCAGGCTAGATTAAATGAGAAGTTCACCAAGGATTGCGGTGATATTATTGCGTTACTTCAGAGTGAGATGTTTCAGTTTGCCAGATTTGAGTGGTTGTCTTCAATCATAGCCAGATTCGATTTTTTGAGGGACTTCCTGGAGCAGGAAATTATAGAGAACAATTCGATATTTGATCGTGTTTCTCGTAAGGATGGAAAAGCGCTCATCAAGAAGCTAGTATCGCTTATTTGATGAAGCACTGAATTAGAGGGGCATAAAAGTTACCAGAAAAGATTTCATAAGTATTCCCTCAAAACATTAATCAAATCCCGACCGATCCATAAAAAGGAAATCACTTATTTCCAAAGTACCTTGATCCCATTTTGAAATCTATCTTCACTAAAACTTTGCCTTTCGGTATGAAATAAAGTAGCAGGAATCAGGGCTTCACTATTTCCAAAAGGAGCCTGTTCCTTCCTCCAAACTTGTCAATAAATACCTTGAAACTTTCCACTCCCGAGAGTTTCATCAAGCGTTTCACGCTTCCTCTTGTATGATTGTAGCTTGGCATTGCCTCATAGCCATCTATGAAATTTTCTTTGATGAGTCCGCTTGACCCGTGATTTCTCACCTCAACGATAGCGAGCCCTCCTCTCTTGAGTACCCGGAATATTTCGGAAATGACCCTTACTTGATCCTGTTCCTGTGCAATCTCACTAAATGCGTTCCACATGCAAATAACCGAATCAAATGAACTATCTTCGTATGGGAGGCTTTTCATGTCCCCAACCCTGAATTCAATGTTGAGGTCCCTTTTCTTTGCCTCTTCCTTAGCCTTTTCAATAAAGATTGGAATTATGTCTATTCCCTCCACCCTGTACCCCATTGCAGCCAGAGGAATAGAGAACCTGCCATATCCGCAAGCCAGATCCAGGATCTTCCAACTCTTTTTTAGCAATTCTGTGAGATAAGCCAGTTCATTCTCTGTCATAACTGAGCTTTTTATTTCGGAAAGCCATTCGAATCCAATCTCTGTGTAAAATTCCCTAGGAGTTTTTGCAATCACTGAAGAAGCACCTCGTTTCTCACGAATTTGTATTTATGCCTTGAATTTCAGTATGTTCTTCCTGACTTCATTAGCAGAGGTCATTAATGAGATGAATGAACTCACCGTGACCTCCTCTCCCAGCTTTCGCAGGGAGCTTCCCACTTCAAAGGTTACTGGCGGAATCTCCATGGGCTTGAATTCCCCTCGG
>JAJYRY010000008.1 GCA_021793855.1 Thermoplasmata archaeon | reverse complement strand
ATGCAGTCACAAGAACGGAGAATGTGGATGCATTGGTGCTGTGCTCTGCATGCAGTATGAACATGAGGTCAATCAGCTTGCTCTCGAACTTTGTAGGCTTCTTTCCTGTGAGCATGTAGAGGAAGTTCTCTGAATGTCCCAGAGAATTGTCTGGATGAATGTAACTCTTCTTCGCCCGGAATCTCCCAGTCGCAGCCGCAATAGTTGATACTTTTGCTATCAGGGTTATTACCTTGTCTATTGTTGCTTCAGTTGCCTTGTTGTTGGGATCATTATCGTACATTACGAGCATCGACGTTGCTGTTCTTATCACGTCCATGGGATGGGCTACAGGTGCCATCTTCTTTATGAGATCCCTTATTTCCGGCTCAATTTCCCTTCTGTCCTTAAGTTTCTTCACGAATTCGTCATATTCCTTCTGTGTTGGCAATTTTCCGTATATCAGCAGGTACGAGACCTCTTCAAAATTCGAACGTTCCGCAAGGTCTTCTATAGAGTATCCCCTGTACCACAATTTTCCGTTCTGTCCGTCTACCTTGGATATGGAGCTTTCATCGACATAAATCCCCTCCAATCCATAGTTGATAGTAGGTTTTGAACTCATCATTTAGATCACAAGAATAATTAGCATAA
Organism: Thermoplasmata archaeon; assembly: GCA_021793855.1. Next base: position 16,592 of record JAJYRY010000008.1, on the reverse strand, counting down.
ACGATTATAAAACACTGTCCAAAAATTAGGTAAACTTACCCTTTTTAACTGTGAATACAAACTTAATCACATTCATCGTTCGACAGCGAATTATTGGTGAAATTTCAATTGCGTAATAAAGGCAAAGAATGTGGCATAAAGTACCCTCTAATGTTCGACAGCACAGCGGTTGAATGGTCCCATTATGGGTGATCTGACACTATGCAGGAAGCTTCAGCTTGCTCTCCTTTATTTTATTTGTGAATATCCTCATCTTTTCTGCTAGGTCTTCGTCGATGAAGTGTTCGAAGAAGCAGGCTCTCTCTTTAGCAGTCTCCTCATCGCAACCCATCAATTTCAGCAGCTCATAAATGGAACTTTCCTTCCTGTTCAAATTCTCCAGAAGCTTTTTCCCCTTTTCAGTAAGCGTCATTCCCCTGTATTTCTGATAGTTTATCAATCCATCATTAGAAAGTTTGCTTAGCATCTGCGATACGGAAGCAGGTGTCACTTTCAAGAACTCAGCAATCTCAAGAGGTCGAGCGTATCCTTGTTCCTTTATGAAATGATCGATGGATTCGAGATATTTTTCCCTATCCTCGTTCGTTTTCACTCACCTAAATTGTTTAGGAATTATTACCCTTTTTCACGAAATATTAAATAGATAAACAAAACACATTTTCAACCTGCAGGAATTATGGATAGAAATGATCTGAAATAACACTTCAACTTCAGAATCTGAGAGAGGAAACAGCAGCTTTCAAGTGATAAGGAGAAAATAAATAATCCTCCTATATAAAAGTGGTATGCTGGCAGAATTTTCTATGAGCTCGAAAAATATAAAGATGAGTTAACAAAAAATTGAATAAGAACGATGGTGATTTGGGAAGGTGCAAGATTCCGTGGAATCGGAGAATCTAGTAGAAATTGCAAAAGAAGTCAGGAAATCAATTGTCAAAATGACATTTGAGGCAAAGAGTGGCCATCCAGGGGGGTCCCTAAGCGCCACCGAAATTCTCACTTACCTATATTTTAAGGAACTCAATATTGATCCAGCAAACCCTAACTGGCCGGACAGGGACAGATTTGTACTTTCAAAGGGGCACGCAACTCCTGCTCTTTATTCAGTTCTTTCAATGAGAGGTTTCTTCGATCAGAGCTTGCTCCATGGATTCAGGCGGATTAATTCACTTCTTCAAGGTCACGTAGTAAACCACGTTCCTGGTGTTGACATAACTGCAGGCTCACTCGGGCAGGGACTCAGTAACGCCGTAGGTTTAGCCCTCGCTGCTAGAATTGACAGGAAGAATTACAGGGTATTTGCTATGATCGGGGATGGGGAATCAGATGAAGGTAGCATTTGGGAAGCTGCTTTATCAGCAGCTCATCTGAAGCTTTCAAACCTGATAGTTTTCCTTGACAGGAATATGATTCAGCTGGATGGGTTCACGGAAGAAATACTGACCTTGGGCGATCTTGAAGGCAAATTCAGGTCGTTCGGGTGGGCTGCTATCACCATAGACGGCCATTCCTTTACGGAGATAAGAAAGGCACTGGAATGGGCAATGGGGCAGGAAGGACCCAAGATGATCATAGCCAAGACCGTCAAGGGGAAAGGTGTCAAATTCATGGAAAATAATCCGGAATATCACGGTAAACCAGCACCGAATGAGGAGAAATTGAACGAAGCCCTAAGGGATATAGAGGGTGCACAGTAAATGATGATGTCAAATGAGCTCTTCTGGCTCCCTGACCTGGTAAATAAGCTGGAGAAACAGAGCGTAAGGGAAGCATATGGGAAGACCCTGGTTTCAGTTGGTTCCGATAAGCGTGTAGTAGTCCTGGACGCTGATTTATCAACTTCCACCCATACATCCATGTTCCAGAAGAAATACCCTGACAGATTCTTCAATGTTGGTATTTCAGAGAACAACATGATGGGCGTAGCATCTGGTCTCTCATGGACAGGGAAAAAGGTCTTCGTTTCATCATTTGCAATATTTGCAACAGGAAGGGCGTACGACTTTGTAAGGCAGAGCGTATGCTATGCGGATAGCGATGTCAGGATAGTCGCTACTCACGCAGGTCTCACCGTCGGGGAAGATGGGGCAACGCATCAAATGCTGGAGGATATCGGCCTTATGACTGGCCTTCCAAGGATGCGTGTTCTGGTTCCATCAGATGCCCTCGAGACTGAGCAGATAGTAAGGTATGTATACGAAAACAGGGGCCCTTTTTACGTCAGGCTTTCCAGGGAAAAGGTGCCTGTTGTTCACGATTCGGAAACCTTCAAGTTTGGTAGAGCGGAAACCATAGTGGATGGAGATGACCTGACAATAATTGCAACTGGTATACTAGTAGTGGCGGCAAAAATTGCCGCATCATACCTGAAGCAGAAGGGAATTTCTGCAAGGGTCCTCAATATGTCAACGATAAAGCCCATTGACAGAGATGCAATCTTGAAGGCTGCCAGAGAAACGGGCAGGATTTTGACAGCGGAAGAGCACAGCATTTACAACGGGCTTGGAAGCAGGGTAAGCGAGGTCGTTTCTGAAAGTTATCCTGCGCTCGTCAAGAGGCTTGGAGTGAACGACACGTTCGGCGAATCCGGGAAATCCTGGGAGCTTATGGACAAGTACGGATTGAATCCGATAGGAATCGTGAATAATGTGGAAGATATGATGAAGGTGACAAGATGAAATTCTTTTTGGACACTGCGAACATTGCAGAAATTGAGGAAGGCGTTTCCTGGGGATGTGTGGATGGCATCACGACGAACCCCACACTGATTTCAAAGGAACTTGTAGGAAAGACAGATTTCAAGACGCTTGTTAAGAAGATTCTCGATCTGGTAGAAGGTCCAGTATCACTCGAGGTAACTTCTGTCAAGGCTGACGGTATGATAGCGGAAGGAAAGAAGCTTAAGAAGCTTGGAGACAACGTGGTTGTGAAGATACCAACAACTGTAGAGGGGTTGAAGGCTCTGAAAGTGCTGAAATCCCTGAAAATAGAGACAAATGCCACGCTAGTCTTTTCTGTAAATCAAGCCCTTATGGTCGCAAAGGCCGGAGCTACCTATTCCTCTCCTTTTGTAGGTAGACTGGATGATGTCAGTGAGGACGGGATGTCCTTGATTGAGGATATCAGGGAAGTCTACGACAACTTCGGAATTGAGACGAAGATAATCGTCGCATCAATTAGGCATCCTGTTCATGTGAGGGATGCAGCGCTCATCGGTGCAGATATTGCGACCATGCCATTTGAAGTCTTCAAGAAGTTGATAAACCATCCGAAGACAGACGAAGGACTAAAAAGATTCATGGATGACTGGCAGAAAATTGACAAGAGCAAACTGATGTTCTGATGGGCAAGGTTCTAGCATTAGCCAGTCCGCCTGACCTAGACGCAGTTGCGTCCGTATACCTCCTCAAGAGGGCATTGAAGGATGAGGTTGAAGTGAGGTACATTGATCACAGCATCATAGAGGCATCGGAAGCTGATTACATCCTTGACTCTCCCCATGGGAGAGCGCGGATCATGAGATTTGACCACCACGATACGAGGGACTGGACATGTTCCGCAATGAAGGTGGCAGAATACTTCAATATGGGGAAGGCGGAGAAGAGACTCGCAGAGGCCGTCTGCTGGCAGGACAATGCAGGGTGGCGTTCCCTTGGTAGGGACGGGATGGACAACCTCCTTGATACTGCCCTGAAGAGTCTGATGGTAGCTGGGTACAGACCTGACCAATTCGAGGACGTATTCAAGAAAATTTTTGGTGCGATGATCGTGAAATTTCAGGAGGACGAGAAAGTGGTAACGCAGATAGAGGAAAACACGATTTTCAGGAGTGAAGGAAATGAGGTCCTCACGGTCAATGGTGACTTCCCGAAGGATGTCATCTTCCAGGAGTTTAGGCCGCAATTCCTCGTGAAGGTATCAAGATGGGGGATATCTGTGACCAGGTCAGCAAAATTGCAGGCTCCAGATCTTTCCGAATTCAAGGACGTGATAAGGTCAATTAGCAGTTGCGGGACCGACAGATGGTTCTTCCACCCACAGGGATTCTACATCGGTTACTCGATAAATCCTGATAAAAAAGAGGATATACCTGTCAATCCGGAACTCTTCTCAAGGGAGCTACTCGAATTCGTGAAGAAGAAAGCTACTCCTCATTAGTTTTGCTGACAGAATAAAGAAAAGTTTGATAATATTTGAGCACTACACCGCCATGCAAAAATTCAAGGACGTCCAGTCAGAACCACCAGAAAGCAATTACAGGCTAGACAGGGTGGGTCTTACAAATGTTATGAGGCCCATCACTGTCCAGCGAAAGAAGAAGACGATAACTCTCATACCCACGTTCAGAGTCTTTGTTGACCTCCCTCCATCCAGGAAAGGAAGTGACCTGTCCAGGGACATTGAGGCTGTGGAGGATGTTGTAGAGGGGGAAGTGGAAGGTAGAACTAAGGGAATAGAATACGTAGCAGAGCTCATAGTTGAGAAGCTCCTAACACGGCATCCTTATGCAACTTCTGCAGAAGCAGAACTGACCGCCGATTACTTCCTAGAAAGGGAAAATCCAAAAGGACGGAGGACGACTGAAAGATATCTGATAAAGGGAAAAGCCACAAAGAAGGACGGGGAGCGGGCAAAGAGGTATGTGGGGGCAATGGCAACAGGCATAACCGTCTGCCCGTCAGCAATGAAAACGGTGTCCACGCTTATGAACAGGAAGGAAGACTCTCCACCGTACATATCGCACAACCAGAGGAATGACGTCTCCATCACAATGGAGGTGCCGGACGGCTGGGACGTGGAAGTGAACGAGCTCATAGACATAGCAGAGCAATCGATGAGCGCGCCGACTTACGAACTCCTGAAGAGAGAGGAGGAAGGGATGTTAGTCCTTCAAGCACACAAGAACCCAAAGTTCGTGGAAGACGTTGTGAGGGACGCGATGAAACTCATAGTAAAAAAATTCTCAAAGATGCCAGATGAAGTTTCTGTCAAGGTAACTAGCGAAAGTCACGAGACAATACACAAGCATAACGCTTATGCTGAAAAATACGGGACCCTCGGGGCGCTAAGGAAGGAGCTGAGCTAAGACCAGAACCTTCTGTTCTTGGCAAATTCCACCTCGTTTACCAGTATCCTTTCAAGCAGATCGTTCTCCGACTTCGATGGAACTTCAAGGATTCTTGAAGCACTCTCAGGACCTATCCCATGAGCCGCAAGGACCATGAGCGCCCTATCCTCATACATCCTCAGAAGATGATACGATGTCCTGATCTTTCTCATGGTCTCGGGTGACATCTTCTGGGCGTTCTCGATCTCGTAAGGTTTGATGGGAGCAATCCTGGGACTGCTGCAGAATATGCACCTCCTCTCCTTGAGGTCCTGAACCCTCGTCTTGAACACCCTATGGCAGCTAAGGCAGTAGAATGCCATCTCCTCAGATAGAAGTCTTTTCTTCACCGCAGACAGTATAGGTGCCGAGGGCCTGATGGGCATCATCTTTTCCTTAAGACTGCTCATGTAGAGTTTAGACGAGCTGGAGAATGCGCTCTTGACTTCAATCGCCATTTCTCCACTTGAAATAAGGTCATAGATAATGGAGAGGTTCTCAATATCCAGGTAATCCCACTTGAACTTGTCAAGGGCCTCATTAAAGAATGGGGTATTCCTGTGAGAGGAGAATATCCTGTCCATCCTTATCCTCGTGAAGTCGCTTTCCTTTGATATTACCCCGAATTTCTTTGCAACGTTGATCGTACTGTACTGAAAAGTTTTTGACTTCTCAACGAACCTGTCAAGGTTCTCGAATTCGTCCCTCAGATGCTCAATTATGTCAACTATCTCTTCAACCCTATACCTTGTGTTCCCGCTTATGACGATGTGATATGGCGAATTGTCAAAGAGGAAAGATTCGCCATACTTTTCAGATAGCCTGAAGGTGATGATTAGTGCAAGGGTATAATTTGCCTTCGTCCCGGCCGTAAGCTGTATGACCGTAGTCGTCCCTTCCTTTTCTATCCTCAATAGCCGGTCATTTGCGACGCTTTCCCTGAAGTTCCTTACCTTATCCTTCGTGAATTCATCAAGGTTGTCGTCGAGGATGTTTTCCCTTCTCTCCCTCCCCACTTCCATTGCAATTTCAAAGGGTACCGGTATCTCTTCCCCGGACCAGCTGGGAGGGACTGAAATTCCCTGGATGAAATCCACATAGATGTACCTGTCCTTTATTCCAAGGACCCTCCACGTGCTTCCCTTTAGCGTGAAAGTAGACCCTATATCTATCTCGGTTGCCACGTACCCTTCGTCCAGGAATCCGATGATCTTCGCTGAGCTTGACTCCTTAACAACGTATCTTTTCTCGTCTGGTATCATCGATATATTCTCGATGAAATATTTCAGAGTCCTTCCACTCCTGCGAATTTCTTGGGTCTCTGGGTCGTATCTGATCACGTAAATCGACGACAGAAAAGTCAGGAGTGATACTAGGTCATCTTTCGTGAGATTGCTGAAATTGTTGACACGATTGAATATGCTGTATGCTTTTTCCAGTGTAATCTGTTTTTCTGAGTGAACCATTGCCATTATCTGGTTCGCCACCACAATCAACGGCTTTTTCCTGACCTTCACCTTCTCTATCAGGCCTGACTCCGCGAATTTTGAGATAACTCCTCCCTCCTCTGACTCAATCTCGTTCATTGCCACTATCTCTCCCCTCGAAGTATCTCCAAGCCTGTGTTTTCCACGTCCAACCCTTTGAACCAACCTAATGACCTGCCTAGGGGAATTTACCTGTGCGACAAAGTCAACGCTACCTATGTCAATTCCCAATTCCATGCTCGATGTGCATATTATGCCTCGCAGCTTCCCCCTTTTGAAGTCGTCCTCAATCTTTGTTCTTACGTCCTTGCCGAGGGACCCGTGATGCACCTCTACGAGTATATTTTCATCTACAAGCCTCAGTCTCATCACTATGTCTTCCGCCGTTGCCCTCGTGTTGGAAAAAACTATGAACTGCTTATTTGAAATGTACAATTTCATTATGTAATCCACGATTTGCGCGTAATTCTCGTCAGATCCTATGACGTCCTTGAATGAGGGGAAGGCCCCGTTTGGCATAGAGACTTTAATTTCATACTTCTTAGCAATCCCGGCCTTCAGGATCCTGTAATCGTTGTCAAAGAATATACTCCTGGATACCTCTTCCGGATTCCCGATTGTTGCGGAGATTGCTATTATTTTGAAATCTGGAGCAATCTCCCTCATCCTCGAGAGACCTATCATCAATTGCCATCCGCGCTCATCATTGAGCAGCTCGTGGACCTCATCAATTATAACGTACCTGACGGTTCTGAGATGGTTCCTTATCTTCTTCCCGCTCACGATTAGCTGAAGTGTTTCAGGGGTTGTTATGAGGACCTGAGGGGGGTGTAGAAGCTGATACCTCCTTTCGCTCTCACTGCTGTCACCGTGTCTCACGCCAACTTCGAGCCCGAATGACTCCGCGTAGAATTCTATCCTAGAAAGTACATCTCTGTTGAGTGCTCTGAGCGGAGTGATGTATATGGCGCCGAATCCTTGGATCCTATCCTTCATATGACTAAGCTTGAAGAAAACAGGGAGGACTGCGGCTTCGGTTTTGCCGCTGCCCGTGGGGGAGGTAAGAAGAACATTATGATCCCTCAGGATCTCTGGTATACCAATTTTCTGAGGTTCTGTGAATTCACTGAATCCTCTCTCCCTGAGGACGTCTAGCAACTTTTGCTCTACTTCCCTGTACGAACCATCTGGCATTCAGGGAGTGGATGCTAAAATGCTTAAAAAGGAATGCACAAGGAATTCTTCAAGAAAATTATTTAAATGGTGTCCAACTTGCGCCCTGATGTTAGGAAAGATGGGCCTCAAGCCCTTCTTGATCTATGAAATTAAGGAGCTTACCCACGGTGAACCAGATAGCCCGAGGATAGTTAGCTTCAAGATGAGACCGGTCGACGGACTGAGATTTGACTTTGTCCCAGGGATGTTCTCATCCTTGTTCCTTAAGCCCGACGACAAACTCTTCCGTTCGTACTCCATTGCATCTTCCCCGAATGAAGATCACCTGGAATTCATGATAGAAATGATAAATGGCAAATTCACCAGTCAGCTTGCCAATCTGAAGGTAGGTGACGAGATATATGTATCGGAACCTAGAGGAGCCTTCACATACCAGCTGGACAGTCAGCACAATGATCTGTTCCTTGCAGCAGGAATTGGCATCGCTCCATTCTTCTCCATGCTGAGGTTCCTGAAAAGTGGGAATTTGAAGAGAAATATCTACTTATTTTATAGTATAAAACATAAGGAAGACATAGTAAACCATTCTGAACTGCAGTCATACGAAGAGCTAGGCCTGAAACTTGTATATACTGTCACGAGGGACCCTGATGATAGAAATTGGAATGGAGAAAGGGGCAGGATCAACATGCAAATGATTAAGAAACATGTAGAAAGCTTTTCCTCTAGCACCGTATATTTATGCGGTGGCATTAGGTTCGTGAAGGACATCGTTGGGGAGCTAGAGTCTGAAGGAATAGAGGACGGAAGGATTAAGAGGGACATCTGGGGAGAATAATTTCATTGTAACCATAGATGAAAAATTGAACTTCATAAAAAATTGGAAGAAAGTAAAAAAATAAAAAAAAGTGAAACTGCTGCTTAGTTGTAAGTCATCGGATAGTACAATAGGAAAGACAATCCTACGGCTGTGTTTTCGCTTGGAACTAATCCTGCGGGATTAAGCGATGTACTCATGTAAACTACACCGATCGGCTGGAACACTCCTACGTATAGGTAAAGTTCAACTGCTAGCTTATCTGCCTTATAATAGTAAGCGGTAGCATTTGCTGTACTTGTTTGCTCATTTGCCAAGACGATATCATTCCACATCTGCTTTATCTTTGCCCACTGGTCAGGATACTTTTGTGGTGTGAATGTGGTATTCCCGTAATATGTACTGTTCGCTTCTATTATTCCGTTAGGGAGCGTGTATATACCGTATTGCTGCAGTTCAGGCGCCATGAAGTCTGTTGGGCCAGGATAGTCATCTATCCATCCTAGGAACCAGATGGGCATGATATTAGCACCGGAACCTACCGCACTGAATGTGACCGTATCTGCAAACGGTACATCTACTGTTGACATCTTTATCTTTCCACCGCTCATCTGGCTAAGGGCCGCTTCCCATATCGTAAACATTTGGTCCTGTGGGGACTGCCCCTGTGAATTGAAAGCCGGGAAGATCCAGGTTCCGTTGTTATACCCAGACTGATTGAAGTAGAACGATGCCTTCTGAAGGTTGTATTCATTTGCACCTGGTAGTGAAGTGATATTAGACGGGTAATCTCCTATACCTGGCGGTAGCATGCCAACTTCAGTATTTGCAAAATGCTCTCCGTCGTTGTATTCCGTGACATTGATCATGTAGGAGTAGTTGAATGCCAAGCTGAACGCTTTCCTTATCGACAGATTGTCAAAGAATCCTGACCAGATGTTTGTAGCGGATAGATATGATTTTGCTCCTGTAACGTTGATAGCCAGATTGAATGTGTAGAAGAAGTTAGACATTTCGTTTGCTGTTACTGCCGTAACGATACCCTGGCTTTGCAGTGCCTTTGCTTGCGGTGTTGATGCAGGAGGATAAGCCCCAGCAGCGAACTGTGCATACCCTGATTGCAGCTGTTCCTGCGCTGTTCCCTGGTTTGTCAGGTATTCAAGCTCTACTTTCGGTACAATGGCAGAAGGAGCAGGGAGCTGGTTGCTAGACTGCACGTAATCTGGGTTTGGTGTGAGCGAAACAAGTGCGGCTGCTTCATACAATGAAAGCTTATATGGGCCAGTTCCCATTGTATTGTAAATCAGGAACGAATTGTATCCAGTTGGAGTTCCATACTGCGTGAAGCTCGCATAGGACGCACTGGTATTTTGCGGAAGCGTTGGTTCAGGTGCAGAGTTGTTGTGAGCTTCCAGCCAGTTGTAGTCCATGATATAGGATGCAACTGGACCTGCAAGGAGTTGGTAGAAAATTCCAGCGGTACCGTAGTTCCAGACCTTGTAGTTTTGAGTTTGATTCACTGAGTAATTAAGGAAAGTCTGGTTCAGGATTCCATAATTAACTCCAGCATATGTGGCGTTAGTATTCGGTAGCCAAGTCAGAGCAGATGGAAGAAGATGGAAAGTTACTGACTGGGTGGTGTTGTTCCACGTTATTGCGTGATGTATCCAGAAGAAGCTGTTGTTGAAAGGACCATATATTGACGGTCCAGGGAGCAGGGCCTGTGCATCTATCCATCCGGGTGTTCCCGAGTCATTCGCAAACAGGAGGGTCCTCAAGAAGGATACGTATACATCATAAGCAGTTGCGTGATCTCCATTGGAGAACGTGACAGACTGATTTACGTAGAACGTAATGTTTTCTGCAGTGCTACCAGTTCCGAACCAGTTCCATGTAGTTATTCCACCATTTGCGGTACTTGGGACGTTAGTTGCAACAACCGGGTGGAACTCTGTAAGGGATGTTCCGTTATAATATACCAATGGCTGGTATATCTCATAAAGTACCTCGTAACTCACAGTATCGTAAGCGATTGCAGGGTCGAGTGTTCTTGGACCACCCGGTACCCATTCAGCATTTACAATTTGCTGCTTGTTTGTCGAGATTCCAGTTGGCGGTTTGGCAACAGAGTAGTTTCCTACAGCAAATGTCATTGTATAAGTTCCAGTAACTGTCACACCATTTCCTACGGTTGTAGTCGTGAGTGCAACTTCATGGAAGCCGGGTGTTTTGAAAGTAAGATTTACTGTTTCTGCCATTCCTGTATTGTTGTCTGCAATTACTTGCGTTCCATTATCAACATTCCAGGAGAAGGATTGGACTGTATAGCCTGGTGCTCCTGAGACAGGGCTGCCTACCGTTACTGTTATTCCAGCCAGTAATCCAGCGTATGTCAGATTTACCCATCCACCTGCGCCAATCGTCGTGTTACCGTTTGCTGATGTGCCCTGAATATAGATTGGTCCGAAAATCTGTGCCGGATTCGGGCTTATCGGTGCGTTAGCAGTAATAGCTAGCAAGGAGGCGTTACTCGATGCAACACCGCTTGGTCCTACTGCATACATACCTACTAGGTATGATCCCGGGTTTGCGTACGTGTGTACAGCTTGGCCTGTTCCGTTCGTGAATGTTTCTGTTGATCCATCACCAAAATTCCAAACCAGTTTTGTCCAGGTGAAGTTGGATGGGATGTTCGGGCTGAATGTAGTGGGCGTTCCTGCTGCAGTTGCAACTCCCGACGTGATAGGTGTTACCGATAGTGTTTGTTTCGTGGGTGGCGGCGTAGTCGTTGGGTGGTACGTAAGTACAACCACTCCCGCTATTATAACGACTATAACCACTACCACAGCGATCCATTTCCAAGCAGAACTCTTCTTTGGTGGAGAAGGGGCCTGCTCTGAGCTTTGTGGTTGCGTCATATGACCTCCCTATTGAAATGAACATCTATACTTAAGTTTTCCCCGTCTGGGGGTACTTCCTAAAGCTAAATTAATGACTTATGGTAACCTTTATTCTCCTCGATTCTGGCTATTAAAATCTCTCAGGAAATAGGCGCTTGTAAACTAGGAACTCAACGTATATCATCGGGATGAGAGCAAGTACTGAAAGGATCATGAAGATAAGGTTTGCTTCACCACCGTACTTTGAGTAGTCTTCCACAAACTGAAGGACAAAGAGTGCATCGATGAATAGACAGAGAAGATTGTACCAGTACCTTGCGAAGTCCTCTTTGGCCCATCTTTTCCAGCTCTTTCCAGGTTCTTCAATTGCCTTCTTTCTTTCTTCACCTTCAAGTCTACTGAATAGAGGCATTGGTATTAATTTGAGAATTTGGGCGCTTCGGCAGGTTTCTTTTGCCCCGAAATTATCTCCCTTGCAAAGTGGCAGGCAGCTGTATGCCCTTCTTTTATCTCCTCAAGCTTCGGTTCCTCTTTCGTGCATATTTCTTCTGCAAACCTGCATCTTGTGTGGAATCTGCATCCAGCTGGTGGGTTTGCTGGGGACGGGACGTCACCGCTCAATACAACTATGTTTCTCTTTCTCTCCGGGTCTGGAACTGGTATTGCGGAAAGGAGAGCCTGGGTGTATGGATGTATAGGATTTGCGAACAGATCGTCTGTCCTGGATACTTCCACAACCTTCCCTAGGTACATTACGATTACCCTATCACTTACTGCCCTTATAACGGCCAGGTTGTGAGTTATGAAGAGGTATGTCATCTCGTATTTCTGCTGGAGATGTTCTAGGAGGCTCAGAATCTGCGCCTGTACTGAAACGTCTAGTGCTGACGTAGGCTCATCAAGGACAAGAAATTCCGGCCTTATCGAAATTGCCCTTGCAATTGCTATCCTCTGCCTCTGACCCCCTGAGAACTCGTGAGGAAACCTGAACAGATGGTCTTCATTCAGACCCATTTCTCCAATCATTTCCTTGATGTAATTAAGCAGCTCATCCCCCTTTATCTTCTTCCTCTTGCCGTCTTCCGTGGGTACTCCATTGATTATTATAGGCTCCGCAATGATGTCTTTAATGAGCATCCTCGGGTCTAGGGATGAAACCGGGTCCTGGAATACAATCTGTACTTTTTTTCTGAATTCCCTGTTTCTTTTCTTGTTCCTGTACACGTCAGCCTTCTTTGCCTCTTCAACCAGCTTTTTCTCTTCCTTCTTAAGTTCTGACGGCTTGTTCGTCTTAAGGTTCTTGTAAAGTTCTGAAACCTTGTTGGATACAGAATCTTCCGGATTGTAGAAGAGGACTCCTGCAGTGGGTTCGGCAAGATCTAGAAGAACCCTGCCTAGTGTCGTTTTTCCACACCCTGATTCCCCGACTAAGCCAACAGTTTCCCCCTTATAGATCTTGACGTTTACGTCATCTACGGCATAAACATATCCCAGTGTCCTTCCGGCAACTCCTCCTTTAATCGGGAAATATTTCCTCAGTCCTACTGCATCTATCAATACCTTGCTCATTCAGCATTCACCTTTCCACTGAAGAGGTGGCACTCTACTGTATGCCCCTTGGAAACCTCTATAGAAACAGGTTTCTCCACCCTGCAGCGATCAAACACGAACGGGCACCTAGGATGGAACCTGCATCCTTGCGGAGGGTTTATGAGATTCGGGACGTTTCCGGGAATGGTTTTCAGTGTCTTGTTTGGGTCGTCTACTCTAGGGATGGATTGAAGAAGGCCTATCGTGTAAGGGTGCTTAGGGTTCCTGAATAGTTCCTTGACTTCTGCCATCTCTACAATGTTTCCAGCATACATCACTGCGACCCTGTTGCATGTTTCCGCTATTACTCCAAGATCATGGGTAATCAGTATGATCGACGTCCCGATTGCATCCTGAAGGTCCCTGAGGAGCTTCAGTATCTGAGCCTGGACAGTTACATCCAGGGCAGTGGTCGGTTCGTCTGCTATCAGTACCTTTGGATTGTTTGCCAGCGCTATGGATATGGTCACCCTCTGCAGCATTCCCCCAGACAGCTCATGAGGATAGCTTTTCAGCACGCCTCGGGGATTCGGTATATCAACAGATTCCAGCAGGCTGAAGCTTTCTCTCCTGCCTTCAATAAGCAGTGGATCTTTCTTGTTCCTCTTCATCTGCTTAGACATCTTTATGAGGTTGACCTTCTTGGATTCCTTTGCCAGCCTTTTTATAATTTCCTGCTGCGTTGTAGGATTCGGGTCGGTGAGCAACCTATCTTCAAGTTCATCATGCTCGATTGACTTTTTGAGCATTTCCTCATACTTCTGCATTTTCTTTGAGAATCCGTTCGCTCCCTCAATCAAAAGGTCCTGATGGAATCTTATGGATTCTACCCCTCTAGCGGTCTTCTTTATCTTATCTATTTCTTCCCCAAGTTCGTCGTCAAATATCTCAATCTCTCCTCCGTCCCTCCATTTCTCAAGTTCGGATAGGTGGCCGCTTGCAGATTTCATAATTTTCAGGAGCCTCGTCCTGTTGTGGAGTAGGAGTGTTTCCGCAATCTGATCTTCTACCGTGTAAACGGGATTTAGGGCGGCCATCGGTTCCTGAAAAATCATTGATATGTATTTGCCCCTGATGGTGTTGAAGAATAGTTCGTTGTTCCTAATGACTCTATAGTTGTGCTTTATCTTTATCCTCTTTTTCTGTACGAATCTTGCCTCATCCTTTATATTCCGCATTAAGTCAAGATTTCCTAGCCTTACTTCACCCCCAACAACCCTGCCAGGAGGGTCTGGAATAAGCCTAGTAATGCTGTATGCGGTGACAGACTTGCCGCAGCCCGTTTCCCCAACAATGCCCAGAACTTCTCCCTTCCCGACTGAAAAAGATACGTCTTCAAGCGCTTTTACAACTCCTTCATATATGAAGAACTGTGTTTTAAGATTTTTAACTACCAGTACATCTTCCATGATATTTACCTCCTCAGCCTCGGATCAGTAACATCCCTTAGGCCATCACCCATCAGGTTCAGGCTGACTACAAGTATCAAAATTGCAAGCGCTGGTATGACCACAGTCCACCAGTAATCTGTTATGGCAGGGATTCCGCTGCTGAATGTTGTCGCGATAGAAATTATGTTTCCCCATTCCGGTGTCCAGTAACCTGCAAATCCCACGCCTAGGAAGAACAGCGCAGCCATTGTGAGAATTACGTTACCAAAATCAAGTGATACCTGCACAAATATTGGGTAAATAGAATTTGGAATTATGTGCTTTAGTACAGTCCTGACTGAAGAAGAACCAGCTGCAACCGAAGCTTCAACGTACTTCAGTTCCCTTACTGATAGGACCTGTCCTCTTACGATCCTGGTATAAGTTGGCCACCAGATCACTATGAGCGCAAGAACCATTACGTTTAGCGTTCTCGAGAATATGACGAGGAAAGCGATAGCTAAAACGAGAGACGGAATTGAAAGGAATATGTCCGTGACCCTCATAATTACCTCTCCCGTCAATCCCCCTTTGTACCCTGCTATGCTCCCCAGGAAAGTTCCTACTATCGCTCCGCTTAGAACGACTATTGCTGCTACCATGATATCTATTCTTGCGGCTTTCACCACTCCATTGAAGATATCATACCCCTCGAAAGTCGTTCCAAACGGGAAATACCTTGATGGAGGTTGAGGAACGTTATAGATGTAGTGTCCGTGGAAGGACAGGTACTGCGTCATTCTCCACGGATCTCCACCAAGAATTATTGGCCCAAAGATCGCCACCAGTAGATAAAAAAGTACAATTATAAGACCGATAGTAGCGATTGGACTTCTGGTGTAGAAGTAGAAAGTTTTGGCAAACGATTGGAACCTCGTTCTTACTGCCCTTGCCAGATTTGAGCTTGCCGAGTTGGCATTCGCCGTCATTCAAGCCTCACCCTTGGATCAAGAACAGAGTAAAGTATATCCACTATCAGGTTGGCTGTAACAATTATCAGTGTGAATACAAATGTGATCGCAATTATTGAAGCCATGTCTCCTCCAAAAGCGGCGTAGTATGCCCACCTGCCCATGCCCGGCCAGCCGAATACAGTTTCAGTGAGAACAACGCCTCCCAGCAACCCCGCGAATGTCAGCCCCATCACTGTCGTTGTCGCTCCCAATGCATTCCTCCTGACATGCTTCCTTATCACGAAGTATTCCGGCACTCCTTTAGATCTTGCAGTCCTTATGAAGTCCTGTCCCATGACCTCGAGCATGCTACCTCTCATAAACCTGATTATAACCCCGAAAGTACCAAACGCCACAACAAGAGCTGGCCAGAAGACCGTCCAAAGCCCCGCAAGAAATGCCCGCCAGTCTCCATATATCAAAGTGTCTATAAGCAGGAAATCAGTCGGCCTGGTAAGCCCACTGACGTTCGGGTTTATCCATGGCTGCAGAGTGTTCGTACCCGGGACGTAATAATAAGAAATAGGTATCTGCCCTGCTCCCTGCAGTCTGAGGGCTGATGGAAGAATAGAGGCTGGTCCCATGACCATCAGAACAAGTAGTCCTACGAAGAAAAGTGGAACTGAGACTCCAACCATTGCAACTACCCTGGTAGCCTGGTCGGTTAGTCTGTCCTTCTTAACTGCGCTGAAGACACCAAGTGGAATTCCCATGGCAACGATGAGCAATATGGCAATTGCCGCAAGCTCAATTGTCGGGGGGAACCTCCTCATGAATTCAGTAACCACAGGAGTATAGGCGTCAGCTTGTTCAGTTGGAGAGAGAATACCCCAGTTTCCTGTGAACAGGGCACCTAAATAGTAAAAATATTGAGTAAAAATAGGTCCATTCAAGTGAAGCATTGCCTTGACGGCAGCAATGTGAGCGGGTGTCCTTATCTTTCCAAGGTAACCACTAATGAGCAACGCCTCATTGGCATGAGCAAGGAAAAATGTTACTACCGTTACTCCCAGTATGACGGGGATTAGAAGAAGAAGTCTTCTGATCACGTAAATATACAACTTCAATATAGTTCACCGTCCCACGAAAATGGAAAACTGGTTAATAAACATAATTCACAAATATTTGGAGA
>JAJYRY010000147.1 GCA_021793855.1 Thermoplasmata archaeon | reverse complement strand
CTTGGAATCCAGCTGCTCGCAATTTTCCCGTCTGCCATGTATTTATGATAAAAGTATCCTTCATTTGATACCGATTTTATTGCGAAATCAAAGAATTTTCTTGATGCGCTGAAATGAAGTGTTCTTGTAAGCGCATAAGCTGCAAGTGCCGCATCCCGAGGCCAGACGTAGTAGTATCCATCTCTGTTATCCTTGAGTATGTCGGTATCGGATGATGCCATTATCCCACCATCATTGTTAATATGAGTCCTGATTATGAACTGAGATTTCTTGAATAGCGACTCAATCTCGTTTGATACGTCGATCTTTTTCTTTGCACTCCACACCTCCCAGTAGTTGTTGGTCCTCCTGTACATCTCCTTAAAATGATCTATTGTCATCATTTTCCTGTCCCTTGCGACGTTTTCCATATTCTCTCCACAGATTATGAAGTAGAAGAACTCCTTAGTTTCTCCAGGTTGCACAAGAATAGTATTGCTAACTACTGAATCCACAGAACCAATCGCAACAGGGTTGAACGAAAGTTTTCCATCTTCAGCATCTTTCCAAGTTCCCTCGAATCCCCTGAAGGCTTTGATTCCTATGGCATATTGGTCTATGGAGTTGTTCTGTCCGTCAAGCGTTGCCATCAGGAAGTATCTGCTCCCTTTGTAATGTATCACAGAGTTAAGTTCTGGGTAGTAAAATGCAGTATCTCCCATGTCATTTCCGTAGATATAAAAATCCTGGTGGAAGAAGAACTTAAGTTCGTCTGTCCCACTCCCACTGTTTTCCACTTTTATCCTTCTTACGTAGATATCCTGGTATATGTCTACAAAATCTTGGTTCTCGAAGCTAATATCTCCCATTCGGTATTTGACATCACCTATCATTGTGTCATCGAGATAATCCATTGATGTTATGACTGTGCGGTCTACCCACCTGAACTTATTGTTTATAGATACACCGTATCTGAATGGGTGGCCAACGGCGTGGTTGTCAGACTGGTCGCGTGCATAATAAAAATCTACGAGCCTGTAATCGCCGTCAAAACTAACCAAAACCTTGCCGTTCCCCATGGGGAGATATCTAACCATATGGCAATATCCATCGTCTCAAATTTAAAGTTTTGCAGTTGGTTCAAGATAATGTGCTATTAAATTTTCAGTGAAGAAGGGTTTATTATTCATATTATGCTAGATTAATTGATGAACTATGATGAAGAATGGTTGATAAGCAACAGGAATGGCAGTTACTCATCTTCTTCAGCATCTTTTTCAAACTTAAGGACCTATCACGGAATATACGTCAGGAATCTGAATGACAGGTACGATAGATTTGTGTTGTTGTCAAAATTGTTTGAGGAACTTAAAATTGAGGGGAAGGAAGTATCCTTGGATTCAAATTACTACAGGGATGTGGTATACCCGCATGGATATGAGTTCCTTACGAACTTCGACAAGTCATCAATTCCAACCTTCAGCTATGAAATTCATGGAACTAAGATAGAGAAGCGTGTCGTTATGGACCCTTTTGATGATGTGGTTATGATCAGCTATGAGTTTGGCGGGAAGTTGCCTGACCAATTTAGACTGTATCCGCTAGTTGCCTTTCGAAGTTACCACAACGTAGTTAGAAAGTCAGATAAGAAGGTTATCTCTGAAGAGGAAGATAAAGCCGTCAAATTTTCAAGTGACAACTTAAGTTTCAGGATATCACGAGTTGGGGCTTTCAAAAGGGACGATCTATGGTATTACAACTTCAGGTACCCTATTGATGAGGCAAGAGGCACAAATCACGAGGAAGACCTCTATCTTCCAGGCCATTTCGAAATAAATGATGTACCCAAAAGGATTACCATATCAATACACACGGATGAGCTCCAAGATTACAGCTTTGAGGAGATAAAGAAGAGATACCTAGATTCCTTGTCCAAGGTAAATGCAAGGGATAGGAAGATAATAGCGGCAGTGAAGAATTCGACCAAATTCATAACTAGAAACAATATAATTGCCGGGTATTACTGGTTTGGCCCGTGGGGTAGGGATACGCTAATTTCTTTGACAGGGCTATTGCTGGTTCCAAAGAGACATGGGGAAGCACGTGAAGTTTTACTGATTTATGCCGGGATGATCAGGGATGGGTTAATCCCAAAAAATATGACAGATGATGGAAATTACGACACAGCAGATACATCTCTGTGGTTCATCTACGCTATTTACAAATATTTCCAATATTCAGAGGACGCTGACCTCGTCAGGTTACTATACCCAAGAATTCTAGAGATTATTGACGCGTACATTAAGGGCAACGATCTCTTTGGAATGGAAGATTTTCTCATAAAGGTGAAGAAGCCCCAACTCACTTGGATGGATGCTAAAACTGGCAGCACAATTTTTACTCCAAGGATAGGCAAACCGGTGGAGATAAATGCCCTGTGGTACAACGCACTCCAAACGGTAAAGTTCCTTTCAGCGGAATTGAACATGAACCTGCCAGAGAATACCGATGCAATGATTCCTGAAATTAAAGAGAAATTTCGTGAAAAGTTCGTGAAGGAGGATGTCATTCTTGATGTATCTGAGCCAGATGATTACAGCATCAGACCCAATCCTATATTTGCATTCTCCCTTCCCTTCCCCGTTCTTGACGACTTCAACGAATATAAAGGAATGTTTGATAACCTTCTAACCCCATATGGCCTGAGGTCTCTTTCAACTGAGGACAAGAGATATATCGGCACCTACGAGGGAGACCAGTATCATAGGGATTCCGCGTATCACAACGGGTCTGTCTGGCCATGGTTGGCAGGTCCATACATAACGGCATCAGTGAGAGGAGGAAGGGACCGTAGGGAATTGATATCATATTTCAAGAATCTTCTGTCTCTCCAATATGTACCGGAAATATTTGACGGCGATCCACCGCATAGGCCAAAAGGCTGCATTATTCAGGCATGGAGTTATG
Source organism: Thermoplasmata archaeon (assembly GCA_021793855.1). The sequence continues at coordinate 180 of JAJYRY010000147.1, read as the reverse complement.
CCGAGCTGATCAGGGCATACTTTGAGGATTTGAGAGATAGAAGATGAAGATAGGCGTGATAGGATGGGAACTACCACCTGCCTTTTCTGGGGGACTTGGAATCCACACTATAAACCTTTTCAGCATCATAAGCAAGTTTGCGGAGGTGGAGGTATACATCCCTAAAATGTCGATGCTCTA
>JAJYRY010000146.1 GCA_021793855.1 Thermoplasmata archaeon | reverse complement strand
CTGCTTGGGCACAGTGGACGTTGAATGGTATCCTCCGTACGTCCGTGCCCATAGCCTGTACTCCAGGAGCCTTCTTTCAAGTTTACCTTCTATTAGAGTGCCAGCGAAATTGTAACCTCTTAAGAATACGTTATGCAAATTCAGGATAAAATAGTCGCTTCCCAATGTTTTGGGCCATTTATTTTTTTCAAATAAGCCGCGTAGTTCTCTGCCAGTTCAGATTAGATTGATCAGAATATCAGAAATCTCTCATTCACCTTGATATATGGTCCCTAAAATTCTGGAGAACGAAGTGCAGCATCATTATCAGCCCATAGTATCGCTAGTTGCCTTTTTTGGACAATATAGAAATGAACTGATTCAAATGACGTTGAGTATAGTATATTTTGCTGGGTTTACCAGCAAGAAGGATATCAAAAACATAGTAATCTCCGCCCCGTTCTTCAATTGCCTCTGCAATCTTGCTACTTTCTAACACTGACTGAACCGAATCTTCCAGCTGAGATAGATCTCTTCCTCCGTATTCAGCTAATGCGTGACAATTTGGGCACAGACAGATGACGTTAAATTCTCCTTCACTAGCTCTTGGATTCTCGTTTTCTTTTATCAGTCTAAATGTTTCGAAATAAGGGGTTCTCCCATTTCCAAGTTCAAGCCTCTCATTGCACACCTGGCAATGGCCATCATACTCACTTAGTAGGAATGCTTTAGGATCGTATCCGTCAACTGTTGATCCCCTCCGATAACTAATTTTTGTGTTCAAAGCCGAGTTATCCATTTTTTCTTGCGTTTTTTCGGGATAGTTCTCCCTGATTGTAGTTTCTTCCCTCTCGGAGAGGGACCTCCACATGCCATCCATTGGATGATCATCTGATAGAGACGACCCCACCTTCAGTTTAGACCTAAGCATCGAGCTGACGTCATCGTTAGAATTTTGCGATTCTTCTGCAGAACGAAATTTTTCGATTATAGAATTCATTTCTGACTCCGCTTTCATCCTAAGTCCGATAGGGAGGCTCTCCAGTTTTTTTATAATAGGGTATTTTTGAATGACCCTATTTTCTACGTCATCTTTAATTCCAAGTTTTTCGGCTACAAGAGGTGTTTCTTGAATCCCTGAGAAAAGGTCTTCCAGAACATCTGTCATTTCAATATCTGTAGGCCTCTTGAAGGAACCATCTTTGGTAGGGACCCAAGCATTGTCTATCAATAACTTCCCAATTTCTGAAAACACACTTTCCTTTTCAGTATCGTCAAAGGTTGCTCTGCTGGACCACTCTATGGTACCTTTTATCAGCTTGTAGCTTTTACTCAGCAATGACCAAATAATCTTTGCCTTCTCGACACTAATTTCACTCAAGACATGGTCTAGACCTAAGATCGATGCATCCGGGTCAAAGCCGTCAATACCTCGCATGTGATCCGAGTGGTAATTGTGAAGGGTCACGAATCCGCTATAACCAGGTTGTCTGAACCTAACGACAATTTCGCTTTTGCATCCAATCAAAGAAAAAAAGTTTACATCCAGTTCCTTCGTCTCCATGTATCTTTTGTCCAAGAACCATGCTTTTTCATATCCAGCATAGAATGTCTCTAGGTCTGAACTTCCAGAATAGCCTTTTGGCAAAAAGATCTCGCTTGGGGTTTTATACTCCTTGATTGATGATTGAGCATTGACAGAAAGAAGAATTGGCGTTCTTTTTATCTCCTGAATTAGGTTATGTTCATCAATAAAGGAATTCTGATTGATAGTCTTGGCAACCCAATTGAGATCGAGTAGATTTTGTTCCTCGTCAACCTCAATCGATGAATTCAGATATTTTGGCAAAACATAACTTAAGATAACAGTCTCTTTGCCTATCTCCCTAAGACCCAGGTCCGTAAGAAATTCTCTGGCATCCTTATCAGAGGCTATAATATCCTTGACAGGATTAAAAGGTTTATTCAATTTAGGGTTGAGTTTGCTAGTAGGCAAATTGGCCTTGGGCTTACCGTCTGACTGAAATGGCTCAATATGGGTATTATCATATAATCTGATTATGGGTTTGTTTCTTAGAATGGGGTTGCTATAACTGCCATCCCACAAAGCCTTTCGGCCCCTCAGGAATGAATAAAAATTTATGATCCATTCATCCGTCTGCAACTCTAGAAAGTTCTTGCTAACCATTCCAGCAAACGATTCAGGGGTAATTTCAGGTATGTGTAACTCTTTCATCAGATAGTTTCTAAGGTCCGGGTAATTGTCCTGAGTTATTGTTGAATTAAGCCACTCGACATGCTTTTCCAAGAGGCTTTCCATCTGTTCTATTCCTATCAACTTCCTTAAATCATCACTTCTTGATATTGCAGCCTCATTTGGTAACAAATACCCCTCTTCTGAAGGTAATAATTTGGAGCAGCAAAGCTTTTCTTTGACCTTCTCAAAAAAAGGCCTATACAGGAACCCGTCGTTTTCGGCGAGATCAGGACTTGTTATTGGGAGCATGTTCAGAAAATCGACATTCAAAAACCCCAACTTCTTAGCGTCTTCCAAGCTGTCTCCAACTAGATTTGCAGATTTCAGAATTAAATCGACATTCCACTTATCATCTTTGATGTTATCTCGGGCAGGAGTCGTATGGAAAGGGCCATCGACTGGAAATTTTAAATAAGTCGCTTTATCTGTTTCGAAGTAATTGTAGATTTTTGCACCATGCATTGGTACTATGGACGTGGTAGAGTTCTCTCTTTTCTGCAGTTTGTAAGCTATTCTCACCGATGAGTCATACTTATCGCCGACCTTCTTTGAGAAAAGTAACCAATTCTCCGTTTTAGATGAACCCTCAATTGAAATCCTCACACAATTATTCGATAGAGGTTCTTGTTTTCTTTCGATAATCTCTGTTTTTCTTTCTACAGTCCAAGATAAATGGTCTATCCTCCTCAAAAACAGCATAGTGGCGTAATCCAGTTTCTTCAATTTGCTATGTATTTCGCTGTAGCTGGTTTCTGGATTAGGTTCGTCTTTATCGAATCTAATCACGATGAAAGTCTCGTCCGATGCCAAGTCTTCTCTTTTCTTCACCGTACTCGGGTATACGTAGTTTGAGATCTTGAAAGATTCCTGACCAGAGTGAATTTCAGGAGAATTCGTAAATGCATACACCGACTTGAACCCAATGCCGAAC
>JAJYRY010000145.1 GCA_021793855.1 Thermoplasmata archaeon | reverse complement strand
GGGTCCATACATGTCCAAACGGACGGAACTGATTTAAGCAACTTCAAATTGTACGTATATGTCTGACCTGTTATTGCTCTCAATCATAATTCTACTGCTTTCTCTCCTGTTCCTTGGTCTATCGATATCAATGATCCTTAAGAAGTACACGCTGCGAGGGACAGTCATATCAGTGTTCTTCCTCATCTTATCTGTGAAATACCTGATATTCATCTACTTTGAATTCGTTGGAATTCAGGTAAATATGGTTCTTTTCCTTGGGGCGGACATATTGATGATATTCTCTCTTCTAGCTCTCATGATATCAAGGTGACCCGTTGAGTTCTCCCACCCGTAAGGACCAGGTCCTGGATTTCGTGAAGAAAAATCCCGGTTATCACTTCAGGGGGATACAGAGGTCCCTAAAGCTCTCAACCGGAGTCCTCCAGTATCATCTCGGTGTCCTTATGAAGGAGAGTGAAATCATTGCTAGGGAAATTAATGGAACCAGCTGCTATTTCCCAAGCAAGTCCTTCAGTGAGGACCAGTTCAAGATCATGAGCCATCTCAGGAACAGGGTCAGGAACAGGATCCTGAGGGCCCTCCTAGACGGAAATCCACGCCAGCCGGCTGAATTGAAGAAAGGGCTTTCAGTAAGTTCGCCAACCTTGAGTTATCACCTCTCGCTGATGACAGAGGATGGCGTACTGGAAAAGGTGCTTAGCGAAAGGGGCATCTCATACAAGATCAGGGACTTAAACCTGTTCAAGGGACTGATACTGGATTACAAGGAATCATTTGCTGATAAATTGATACAGGATTTCGTAGAATTATGGACGAGATAACTATTTTCTCCTGTAGTAGATGAAGAGTCCTAAAATGATCATCAGGAATATTGCCACGCCTACTCCTATCGATATTGAGTCTGATTGAATATTCTGCAAAAGCGGACTTTCGAAACCGGGAGAGACCTGGAAATAGCTCATTACATCGCTATCTATTTGCTGGCTGGATGTCAGTATCTGGTTAAAGACTACGCTGAAACTACCATCCGTGACAGGGAATGAGAAACTCAAGAGCGTCCTTCCATCTCCTGCAGTGTTATTTATGACGAGGGAAACGTTCCTCAATATACCCCCGACATAGACCAGACCAGGTGAATGGAGTACGTAAGAAGAACCTGCGTAATCCATAGTTATATTGTAAATTCCTGACATATGCACTTCTTCTGCCCCATTTACAGTTGAGCCATGCACCATTACGCTTCCAACGGGAACAACTTCAACTACCGTTAACCATGAATAGGACGAATTCCCACTGATAGTCATACTGTCCAGGTAAGATTGCTGCGGCGGGGCAGTTAACTTGATAGTGCCGTTTGCAGAGGGGAAATATCCTGTCATCTGGTTCTTCGAAAGGTGGATTGAATCGTTGAACGAGAGGGTGTCGTTTATCGGAGAAACTAAGTTATTTGCAAACGAAATGTTGAGCGAACTGGCTGTTCGTTCTACAGCCGATTTTCCCTGATGGATCTGGAACTGTTCGGTTGATCCAAACTGGCTGTTGCCCAACTGAATGTACTCCACGCTTATCATGGGTACCTTTTCCACTGTCGTTCCTGCTCCGTATGCAACCGTGGGAGTAAATGCAATTATCGCTGCAATCACGATCATCAAGGACACAATTGCTAACAGATGTTTCAACGCTCATTGATTGAAATGTCATTATAAAATTATCTGGTACGAATTTCTAATTGCTAGATTATGGAGTAGCTTATTTTCTGTCCCTGGGAAATGGCCTTTCTTAAAGCCCTCCCCTGGACAGATTTTGTCTTGACCTGGATCAATCCGTTCTTCGATACCCTTGCAATGAAAAGGGGGGAGTCGTCTACCAACACTTCAACTTCCTTATCCTTTAGCTCTGTTCCAACGTGAAGATTTATCTTGTTTTCCGTGACTTCAGCTCCAAGGCTCTCCTTCGTTTTGAAGTTCATCTCCTCAATATCTATTGCCATCCCAATATCCTGCTCCAGTGCCTTTACCCTCCCCCCGCCCTTACCGATAACCTCACCCATGTATTGCTCCGGCACATAGAGCTTGAGTCTCCCGGAATCATCAACATCTATTTTGTGAGGAACATTGTACAGTTCATTCTCTATGTGATTTACAACCGCCTTTATGTCCCTCTTCTGCTTCTTCTTAACAGGTACGACAACAACCTGTTCACCAAAGGTGTATATCTCATAAAGAACCAGTCCAGTGAAGAAATCCTTGATCTCAATAACGGGTCTTGCAAGGTCCTCTTCGCTCATTCCCGAGGGTATTTTTACGGAGTAGCTCAGGTCAAGAACGTCCTTTATTCCTCCATTTTCGATATATATGATCGTGTCTATAATCTGGGGGATCAGGCCCAGCTCTATCTTCCCAACGAATCTCTGCATGGCGTCTATTGCTCGTGAGGCGTGTATGACTCCAAGCATTCCCACTCCTGCCAGCCTGAGGTCTGAATATGTAGCAAAATCACCGGATACCCTGATCTCATCAAAAACTGTGTAGTCTGGTCTCTCCAGAAGCAGGATGTCTCCGGTCCTCTCAATAGAGCCTTCAAGCGGCGTCAGCTGGGTGATCTCCTGCGAGACCTGAAGATCTCTCGGTTTCTCTATTGTCTTTACAATCTTCCCCTGTGAATTATAGTATTCAGCAAGTGCCTGAACGAAGGTGCTCTTGCCAGCCCCAGGTTTGCCTGATACCAAAATTCCTTCAGCCCTCTCCTTGAACCTCGTCATGAGTGAGTCACCGACTTTGTAATCATCGAGGCTCAGTTTCCTGATTGGTCTGACAGCAGTAATCTCGATTCCATCACTCACAGGAGGTCTTGTAATTATGATCCTTATGTTTCTTAATTGGACGACAGTAGCCCCCCGCACATCCATGTCGATCAGGCTCCTGCTGTCATTTCTTGCCCTCTCTATTATATCGTTGGCAATTGTGTTCAGCTCATCCCTATCCAATACTGCATTCCCGTATTCCAGTTTCCATTTTCCTGGTCCCCCGACCTTCATCCTAGGCCTGGTTCCCTCCTTGAGGTGAACGGACATAGTGTCGTCCGTGAAGAAGCTCTCAATCTTTTTTGAGAATATCTGGATCGGTTCCAGGTAAAGAACCCTTATACCCTTAACCTCTGCGACTGATTTCTGTATGAAGTCGCCTGTGACAAGT
>JAJYRY010000144.1 GCA_021793855.1 Thermoplasmata archaeon | reverse complement strand
CGGACTCATAGGGATTGAAACACTGAGACATCCGGAGGTCGCGGGTTCGAACCCCGTTCCCGGCATCTACTTCATTCAGCCTTTAGCGGCAGTTTCACGAAATTTTTTTGAAACGTGAGAGACCGCATCCATCTTCTCGGATTATTGCCGAATTCTTTTGGATCAACTTTAGAATGCAAATCGACTGTGTTACTCCCAATCAAATTTGTATCAATAGAGATAGTCTATGGCATAAGAAACTAGAGGAAATTTTTGAAATGACAGAAAAGAGGCCTGTGATCACTAGTACCCACCATGCCAACATCGGGACGGAAACGCTGTAAAACATCAAGAATTCGTAAAATTGCATTCGGTCTCAGCGAAATAAAAAAGTAACTATCAAGATTCTTCCAGACACGATTGCGTCAAAGGAGCGCTTTGACTTTGTCCCAGAAAGATTTTCCAAACATGGAGGCATAATTCCTCAATAGCACAGTATCAGATTGGGCGAGCAGCGAACGCAGAGTTTCTGGATCCAGACCTATCCCATAATACAGGAAATCTAGTATTATCTTCTCTGGTCTTGATACTGGGACAAAGAGATTGGAGTAATTGACGTACTCGAAGCCAAAGAAGTATTTCTTGTTTATTCTTCTCACCTTGACCCTTTGCCCCATGATGAGTCTGATACCGGGATTTGCCTTGGAGGTGGTTACGACAATCGGTATGGACTGTTGCGTCCAAATCTTCCTTATGGTCAGTGCGTATTCCATCCCGTAATAGAAAGGCCTAAAGGCATAACCCGAAACCGCCTCGTTTTTGGAAAAGGTGTAGAAACCTCTCTTAAGCCTTACCAATTCATTTCTCTCAGCCATGTTGTGCAGGAGAAGTTTGCTGTAACCCCCAACCGCACCATATCTGGATAGATATCTTTCCGCCTCGCTCGAAGTAAATATAGGCTTTCTCGAAAAGTATTCTGAAAAGTGTTTCTTATAGATCATCCAGCCAACTCCTCAGAAAGCCCGACATCTCGGAATAAGTAATGTTGGCATTGCCTGCATAAATAAGGGATCCAAGAATTTTTTCGTCAGAAGGTGATTGCATAGCATCGAGGAAATTGGAGAGGGAAGATCTTATCAGATAGTCTTCCTTGTCTAGAAACTTCGTCAGTACAAAGAGATCATAAATGTCCCTGACCAACCTTCGCCCGAGGTAGGCTTCTATCTTTCTGACAAAGAGGTCTGTCGGAGTAAGGACGTTTATTGTGAGGGAAGAACCATCGGTCCTATAGTATTCCCTAATTGTGTTCTCTCCAGTACCTTCTTTGGCCTCAATGAGTACAGAAACGTCATCGTTCGTTATTCGAACGTTTGTTGGAAACTCTGGGTCTCTCCATGACAGTTTCAAACCATATTTGGGCAGAAGGGCCAATAGATCCTCAACAGACGATTTTTTCATGTAAATGTCAAGGTCTTCAGAAAACCTCATTCCGCCATAACATCTCCATACTGCAGTACCTCCATAGAGCAAAGCGGAAGGCTCGACCCTAGAATATATCAGGTCCATCAAGTGGTCCTGCAGTGAAGCTATTTTGAGTCTTTCTCCCGAAATCAGGTTTCCGATTGGTTCCATATTGATAAGTAATAATTATAATATAATATAACTTTCGCTTATTAAGTCCATTTCGAGGGGATTCAAGAATGAAATCAACGGTTGTAAGATTCGTTGGTACAATCTCGATAGCACAGAGGTGGAATGTGCGAGGGAAATGAAGTATTGTTCTGAACCAGAAAACACAGTCTCCTGGACAAATCTAGCTATCCAAAACAATTTCCCCGCTACACAAGGAGAGGTCCTGTTTATCTCTTGATATGTGAAGAATGCAGTTAGGTAGATTCAGACATGTCAGTTCTGGATTCTCCGGCTCAGCCCGAGAGATTCAATGTTCTCTTTGTAACCGTCCTCAATTTTCGGGAACCACTTCTAGGCATGCTTGACAGCGATCTTCTCTCCATCTTTTTCGATTTCCATTTCTTGATCAAACGTTAAGACTAATGCACTTTCAGTCAATCTGGATTCAATAGATATACCCAGAAGACGAATTGTTACTTCCAATATTGAAAAGTGATCGTCAATTTCATGCAGAAGGTTTCTGTGAGTTCTCTCTCTTGACCATGATCCATTTCCTGTGATCCTTGCCGAAGTATGAGTCCATCCTGGCAGATAGATTTGCGAGGAACTCTATTGAAAACGCTCCGAACAGAGTGCCTACGCTCCACTTTTTCTTTTTCAGGAAAGATGAGAATATTTCCAGAAAGAGGGGAGTCTCGTTGAACACAAGGGTGTCCATTATCCTGGGATCCCATCCGATCTTCTCTATCTCTATGTGACCAAAATTGACCCTTCTCCGCTGCTGGAACAAATCGACTAGGTTTGAGGGAACGAAATTGTGGACCTGCTGATCTTCAAGATACTTTACCGAGAGCCCGCTATTGGCAGCCTTTATGCAGAGGAACTCGTCCTCGTTGATTACCTCGGGTAGGTCTCGCAACAACCCCTTCCTCACGCAGAGGAATTCTCCCGCATGAACGTTGCTGCCCCTTTTTGACATAATGGAAAGCTGGAGGTCGTGCATTTCCCACATAAGTGATGCTACCTTTTCTGTGAAGGACAATGAATTGGAAGGGATGACCCTGACCGTGACAACACCTGTCGTTCCTTCAAATGACTCCTCGCATTTCTTGATAAGCAGAGGATCAAAAATTATATCCCCTGATAGAAGGAACACTATGTCTCCGCAAATGTTCGGCACTATGGACATCAGTGCACTGACCTTTCCCTTCCTCTCCTTTTCCAGTACCTTTATGAGTCTCATATCCTCTATCCCGTCTATTCCACGAGAAACATTCTCCCCGCCGTAAAGGAGGAACACCTGATCCACGTCGCTCTTCAACACGGAATGCAGTGGAGACAGGATTAGGTCGCCGTCGTTGTAGCTGAAGATGATTGCAGTCTTCTTCATCTACGAAACTCTCTCCCTGAAAATCACCCTATAGGAGTTCAGTTCCGAAATGTACCTGGAGAGAAAGTTTTCAGTTATAATCTTTGACTCCCCCCAATACCTTCTCCAGAAATAGAAGGGTACTTCCGTGGATTTCTTGTCGGCATTGCCCGTCAGTATGGGAATGAGGGTCTTGTAGGCAATCCTTCCCTCAAACAACTCGAA
>JAJYRY010000143.1 GCA_021793855.1 Thermoplasmata archaeon | reverse complement strand
TCTCACTCCATGGCACTCAATGTCGCTGTACAGATATATGAAGATCCTAAAGTCAGTTCTTTTTTCGTTTCATTGTTTCGTAGATTGGAAGTGCTATCGGGGCCAATTCTACTGTTCTGTCCGCAACTCTCATAATAGGAACGTCTCTGTAATACTTCCCGAGCTCATTGTCCACTGCATCCTTTAGTTCTGACACAAACGCAGGGTCATTTTTCATCATGCCTCCCCCCAGAAATATGGCCTCTGGGTCAAACTCATTTACGTAGTTGGCTATAGCTACAGATAGGTAATACACCGTTTCATCCACCAGAAAAGTGCAGAAATGGTCTCCGAGTTTTCGCCCGCTAAAAATATCCTCGGCCGAAATCCTTTCTAGCGGTATAGAAGATAAGAATGGGGAGTTCCTTACTTCTTTGGAGTTTTCAATTGCTCTCCTGGCGAGCGACCGTCCGGAGGCAAGAGATTCTATGCAGCCCCTCCGACCGCAACCACATAGTGGGCCATTTGCAAGTACTACCGTGTGTCCGAGCTCCCCTGCGTATCCATTTCCACCCCTGTAGACTTCATTGTTGAAAAATATCCCTCCTCCAATTCCTGTCCCCACAACGAGATAGACATAGTTCCTGTACTTCTTTCCCTTGTCAAAAAGTTTGACGGATATAGCTTGGGCAGTAGCATCATTCTCTATGAACACTTCTCTGTGAAAGATCTGCTTCAACCTTTTCCGAATGTTGACTTCATCCCATCCGATGAGGTTGGGTGCAGTTAATGAGATACCACTGTTAGAAATAGGTGCGGGGAATATGACGCCTACTTCATCAAAATGGTCAAACTGTTTTCCTGTCACCTGAATCTGGTCGATTAGTTCTGCTACCCCTCTGAACTTCCTCGTCTTAACTTCTAATCTTTTCTTCACTCGACCTTCGCTCGATGCAAGTACTGCAGTGATCTTTGTTCCTCCAATGTCGAAACCGAGATAGTTTTCCGTGGGCACATCTGAATAGGAAATCAAGAAATTTAGCCTTTGTCTTTTATTTGTTATACTATGAATGACTCTCCAGGTTTCATAATTGGAACCTTGAACTCGTCTCCCAGCGCATCGCGAAACTCGTTTGGATTCGAGTCAATTGGTGGGAATGTGCCATAGTGCATAGGCATGACGATTTCTGACCCGATCATCCTTGCTGCCATCGCCGCCTCTTTCGGTCCCATCGTGAAGAATCCCCCCGTTGGCAGCAGTGAGACCTTTGGTTTGTACATCTGGCCTATAAGTTTCATGTCTCCGAATAGTCCAGTATCCCCTGCGTGATAAATTGTTACTCCGTCCCCCGTTATCACAGCTCCTGCACAGTTCCCACTGTGTACCGCAGGAACCAGACCAACCTTGATCTTACCAAAGTTTACCTGGTTGCCAATGTTCATTCCTACCAGGTTTTCGTCGGGTATGCCTTTCTCTGAACCGGGGAGAACGTTTTCAAACATCGATATCAGTTTGGCACCCTTGTTCTTGGTAATTTCGAACGCATCTCCAAGGTGGTCATCGTGGTTGTGGGTCACTATCACAAAATCCACTTTTTTCAGATTTTCTGCCTTTATGGGTGATTTTGGATTATTGTTCAGGAACGGATCGACCACCACGGTGGCATCGTTAAAATCAATCTGCCACGCGGCATGGCCATACCAGGTTAGTTTTACCATTCTTTTTCCTCTCCTTGAACCATTGACAAAATTGATTGATAAATATTTTGTGAGGACGCCTATGTATTTTCAAAATAGACTGCTCAGATTATATATTAAAATTGACTTCATGGCCAGATGGCCACCTACACCATTACGTACAAGAAAAGCAACTTCTCTAAGAAAGAGGTTCAAGACATTGCCATTTCAGTGGTCACTCTCTCTGTAGCTCTTTTCCTCATCATATACCGTACAACATTCAAAGTGAACGGTGTTCCTCTTAAGCTGCCAATCTTGTCTGCGTTGGGAATAGGTTTTTTGATGACCATTACCGCTTTTCTTATACATGAAATGAGCCACAAATTCACTGCGATTCACTTTGGGGCCTGGTCAGAGTTTAGAATGTGGCCCCTAGGACTCGTGCTAACAATCGTAACTGGACTCATTGGCTTTCTTTTTGCACTTCCAGGCGCCGTATACTTTGCCAGCTACAGAAATCCGATAAGGGAAGGCAAGATAGCTATGGCAGGACCAATAGCAAACCTTGTTATGGGAATTGCTCTGTTGCCCGTCCTTCTATTTGTCCCACTTCATTTTGAATTTTATGCAGCCGTCTATTTCCTTGTTTACATAAATCTCTGGCTCGGACTATTCAACCTCATTCCTTTCCCACCGCTCGACGGAAGTAAGGTTTTCGCATGGAACAAAACTTACTGGGGAGCAATTTTTGCAGTCGCTGCCGTTCTGGTGGCATATTTCTTCATATCGTTTGGAGTCCTCTGAGATATAGCTTACCTGAGAAACTACTTCATCCCTTTTGCCTGTTGCGAATTTTCGGGTGGTCCAACTTTTTCTTCCTTCTTTCTCTTCACATAGAACCTGTAGATGAAATATCCCAAGAATGCTAATACGAATATCACAAGCAGTACTGTTCCAACGGTGCTTATTATCGGAACCAGCTTGTTCCACGACCTACCGAGGGCATATCCACCGGCCTCGAGGGCAGTAGACCATATCAATGATCCGGAGAAGGTCAAAATTGAGAACCTTACAACGTTCATCTTTGACACTCCCGCAGGGACACTCATGTAAGATCTAAATCCGGGGACGAATCTTCCGAAAAATACCGTCCACTCTCCTCGTGCATCGAACCACTTCTCAGTTCTCTGGAGATGCTCCTCCTTCAAACCGACGTACCTCCCTATAAAGAGAATCAACGGTCTACCACCGTACACTGAAATATAGTACAATAGCAGATTTCCGACGAACCCTCCAACAGAGCCCGCCAAAGCGTAAACCACGAACAGCCCAACATTTCCAACCGAGAGAAAACCGGCAAATACCATTATAACTTCTGATGGGAAAGGAAGCCCTAATCCCTCAAGGACCATCAGGAGGAATACTCCCGCAGGTCCCAAACTACTCATCAATGCAAGTGATTCTTGAACAAAGTACTGAATAATACCTGATAATGTGAAACTCACTTTGATTCAATCCTCTTATGAAAACTAGCTAATAAATATAAGTAGGAAAAC
>JAJYRY010000142.1 GCA_021793855.1 Thermoplasmata archaeon | reverse complement strand
AATCTCGTCACCATCTGCCTTGTTGATCGTCAGGGTTAGATCCTCTTTGCAAATTGGGCAACATATGATATCAAGAAGATCTTTTTTCATAACTGTTTAACAGTTCTTTTGATTAATAGGTTGCGTCATATTCGGCTGGTCCGCTCTTTTCTAGCTGCTTGCATTTATAGATATTACTTGAGTAGTCTACATTTAGAAGGATACAATTGTGTATCTTGCCCGGTTTCCAATAGTTTAGGCTTCTTAGAAATAGACACAAACTAGGGATTTTCATAAAGATCACTCTTCAGGGAATTGGGTTGCTATTAAGGTAAAGATTGCAAGCATCTTACACATTTTTCTTCATTCGACCAAACTGTTTGAATAAAGTCAAGAGAGGCGGAAGTAGTATGTTGATTAATAGCAATGTTTGTTCTAACCTAATTAGTTTAGTGACGCAATCTTCTTTTCTTGCAAGATCCGATTCCCACCAATATACCTGCAATCAATAGACCAGTAGCTCCTATTACTATGATTAGACTACCGATTGGAATAACTGGAATGTTTAATACAGTAGATTTTCCCGCATACAGTGTTACGGAAGTATTCCAGTATGTTCTATGGTTTATCTGAATCGTACTAAATTCGAGGGGATAAGTGCCAGGGTAAAGTGTTAGATCCAATTTTCCTTCAGTAAAATTATAATATTGATCTCCAACTCTCACTTTGCCCGTGGGGAATGCGCTCAATACGACAAGGTTTGATAGGTTTCGAAGACTGTATGACTCGTTCAGAGATCCGTTTCCTGCTAAAACGGTTAAGAATACTGATCCATTTCTTCCAAAGTGCCCTGCGGAAATCTGCACATTTGAAATAGTCTCCGAACTGTCGGACCCAAAGTCAAAAGCATTGCCAATCGTTTGGAAATTGTTTCCATTCCAGTATTCAAGCATTAGACTTATGTTAGAGGAAAGATCACGCGTTGAGAAGCCGTCCCACGGACCACCTAGTATTAGCTCAACATCATAGTCTAAACCTGCGGGGGTCTCTTGATTCCCATTTACCTCAAATCTCACTTCAGAATTGCGATGTGCGAATTCGAATATTGCAGTATCATAGGTTTTCCAACCAAAGCCATCATTATACATGAAGGAGACTGTGGGATAGCCTGACGGATTTTCAAAAGACACAAGTTCCAAATTGATTGTGGCTGGAAAGGTGAGGTATATTCCATTACTATTTGACTTAGAAGCGATATAATAATAGTAAAAGCTTGTTGACTCTGCGACTCGACCGTTTCCTTCGACGGTAGAGCCATATATACCACTTCGAGGCATTGACAAATTCCATATATTGTCTTCGAAATAAATGTACCGAGAAGAAGTGTTCAAAATAGCGACATTCTGGATCCAATAATTGTACTGTCTGAGCGAGTTGTTAAAGACAAGAACAGTATTTAATTGAATAGACACAGAATTTCCTACTGATTCATTTCCACGAGTAAACAAGGAGTTTATTGTAACAGCCCCAATATAACCTGTCGTAGAGTACGAGTAAGGCCTGAAATTGTCTGAATTTGATATAGAACTCAAACCGTAATCTACAATTCCCATCGGGGCAGGTTCCCTAACATAGTCAAAAAGGAGAGCACCATTCACAGTTCCATTCATTTTTGAAAGTCCAGTTTGAACACGTTTATCGGTAAGCGTATTCGAAGATTGTGTCGCTAGTAGCAAGTTTTCCGAACCAAGAAAGTTGAAATGATTAATCAAGTCATCCGTCTGAGTAACAAAATCTGACGCTGTTCCCGGAATTGAATGAAAGGAATCGGGTTCACCCCTTGACGCAATGACAAGAATCAGCAAAATTGCAATAACATAAACTCTTCTCAAAGACGCTTCTTGCTTGAGTTTCGCCCAACGAACTTGTATCAGGCTACTTTTCGACCGACGATCGAAGAGAGTTGATATAATGGTTTTGAAATTATACATGAAAAGCAGTCATTTCATCGATCTGGTTTATTGCAACCGAACTCATAATAGTCTCTAATGGAAGTGGTGAGTTTATTATTATCACAAAAACGAGTTTCCCTGAAAAACCTTCCATTTCCCAAAAGTATTTTGATTGAAATATTTTCTGAGAAACGCTGAGGTAACTATACTGAAATCCCTTGTATGTTCCATTTAGGACTGTTCGATTCGATCCGAAACCATAGCTCAGCAACGGCAACTCCATCTGATAAACTTTTTGAGCCATTCCCGTTGAGTTGAACAACAAGATGTTGTCTTGAAAGAAATAATATGTGGTTGTTCCACTTGAATTGACATTGGTTGAATTCGTATAGAGAACTGCTTGTGTCATTCTGTTTCCAAATGGTGCATAGGGCAGACCTTCACCTGTCGATATTGTTAGAGATGATAAGGTATAATTTTGACCAGTAATTCTCTCCGCTGTTTTTTCATTAATGAAGGCTACGTGTGGTTGTTCATTAACTTCAACAAGAGAGAATACAATGGTAGCAACTGAAATCACGATAATGAGAGTAATGACAAAAACGATCGATCTTCGCATGGATGCATCCCGAACTCTTTACCAGTTCAACCCCACAAAATCTCGCCCTTTTACACTAGTGCTGTTACGAATTCTTGGAGCAATAAAGGGGCTTTTCATATCGGGGTGCAAAGGCAAAATTGGCTGTAAGTACAGACTCAAGGGCAATCACTATTAGTTACACAACCGCAGGGCCCTCCAGCTTCATTTAGACACGTATAGTAATTAAAGTCTCCGCATCCGCTCTGGCAAAATGACTCGCACACATCCACCGGACAGACGCAACAATATGTTCCGTTTGAACATTGGCAGGGGTAAGCTATGCACTCAGGATTGTCAACGTGAACAGTATCTTCTTGCTTTCTTCCAGCTGCGATGTCCGCCCTCACTGCGAGAGCTATTACACTTCTAATTTCCTCACTTAATCTAGCCGTCTTCTCTTCTTTCTTAGGCATTATACCATAATCAAGAATAATTGATATAAAACCATTTTTATTTTGTGTATCTGTCAGTTTCTAAAATTCTGATGACTTATTCCGATTTCTGTCGTTTTATTGTCAATTTTACGACAAACTCATTAAATGATTCTCGGGCTAGGTCATTTTCTTCCATAAACTATTGCAGCAGAAGGAGAGACAAATCTCTTAATCGTGACTTCGCTAAAACCGGCTTCTTCCATCTCTTGTACTATCTTCTCAGGTGTTTTAAAATTCTTCACCGTCAAT
>JAJYRY010000141.1 GCA_021793855.1 Thermoplasmata archaeon | reverse complement strand
TGCACCCTGATGCACCTGTTGAAAGGATACTCCGTTTATCCATGATCATAGACGATGGCTACTATTCGCCGTTGGTCTATGTGTACCAGAAGGCACTTGAGGGGTATGTGGAAGAGGGTAAAGAAGGCATCAAAGCCGCTATAGTCAACGGGAAGGAGAGCGATGTTTTCAATAAGCTGAAACAAAAGATTGAAATGAAGCCTGTGAAGTTTGTAATCTATGGGTTCAAGGGATCATCCGGGACGTACATGGAGGCACAGGAACTGGCGGTACTGGACAGTAATGCTTTAGGCGAAGAATACCAGAGGGCGATAGAGGGATTGAAATGAAGCAGAGAGAACCGGCCGTCAGGATAACCACTCCGGAGCTGCTTGGAATAGACGAGGTATATGAGGAGA
This sequence comes from Thermoplasmata archaeon, assembly GCA_021793855.1. Next base: position 2,889 of record JAJYRY010000141.1, on the reverse strand, counting down.
ACGAGACTTCGTTTGGACTGTCAGAACTTGGGCTGCTAATCAACAGGTTCCTTCTTTCCGGTAAATTTGTTGGTAAATCGGACGAGGATGACAGGCCAATTGTAAGGGTCAAGGATACTTTCAACGAAGTTTCCCTGTATGTGGGTTCCTACTACTCGGACAGCCTGGAGATACTGGAAGAGCTGAACGAGGACGATAACGTGATAATCGTTGGGAAGGTTTCGATTTCAAATTCCCAGTCGCAGTTTTCAAAGAGGTTTTACCTGGAGAATATTTCGAAGGCCACAGAAATAGAGAGAAAGTACTTCGAATCAAAAGCTGTTCAGTTCCTTAACGACAGAGTTAAGAAGATCGCGAGGGCAATCTCGTCAGGCATTCGGGGTAAAGAGGAGCTTTCGGTCCTGATGGATTCAGAGAGAAATGGGATAGGTCTTTCCAGACGGTTTGAAGTCAAAGGTTCAATAGATGTCGAAAAGTTCTCCGAACAGGTCAGCTCATTCCTCCAGCAGGTTAACAAGGGAAACAGGGAGAGCATTCTCAGGGAGATCAAGAATTTCAGGGAAATATCATTGGCAGAAATTGCAGATAAGTTTGAGGGAAAAATTCCACGGGAGGAACTGGAAGAGGAGATAAGGAACCTGATGAATGACGGGGAAATAATGGAGATCAAGACAGGTATTTACCGGTACGTTCCCTAGGCTAATGCCTGAAAGCCCTCTCCTTCACTTCGATGAACGTCATGCCTTTATTCTTTGCGTAATCAACGACTTTCTCATCCCTTATTGATCCCATTGGTGCTGCGATGTTTCTTATTCCGGAGGATTCGATCAGTTCGATGGAATCAAGGAAAGGAAAGAAGCCATCAGATATCAGTAGAGCATCTTGAGAAATCCTTCCAGTACTCCTGGCTCGATCAAGTGCAATCCTTGCAGAGTCCACCCTGTTTGGCTGACCGCCACATGAAGAGAGCAACCATCCGTCCCTTACGATTGCAATCGCATTGCTTTTGATTGACTTGACCACTTCCCATCCGAATCCTGCATCCTTCTCCAGTCTTGTGCTCAGGGAGCCGGACCTGCATTCCATATTCGGATGAGACATCGCATTCCATTCCTGCACAAGCAACAGGTTTCCAGCGCTCCTTACATCCGGAATCCTGTAGACATTCTCTCTCCCTTTGAGCAGCCTGATGTTCTTCTTCTTATCAAGCAGTTCAAGGGCTTCTTCATCGAAATCTCGTGCTATTATAACTTCAAGGAATTTGTCCTTAAGGTATGAAACATGACCTGCATCAACTACTCCGTTATACGCAAGTATTCCACCGTAAGCAGATACCGGGTCTGATTCATATGCCCTCTTCATGGAGTCTGAACCAGTGGCTGCTCCGCATGGAGCGGCGTGCTTTACAACAGAGCTAGAACCATTCCCTATCCTCAGTACAAGGTCCCATGCTGCCCACGCGTCCAAAATGTTGTTGAAGCTGACCTCCTTTCCCTTCTTTAGTACTTCAAAGAATGGGGGGTACATAGCGTACAAATGGGCCTTCTGATGCGGGTTCTCTCCATATCTCAACTTGGAGTATTCCCTTCCTCCTATGACAAAAATATCGCTCTCTCCGCCCATCCACTGTGAAATGGCTTGGTCATAGTAAGCTGTAAGCCTGAATGTCTCACCTGCAAGCGCTCTTCTGAGTTCAAGACTTACTTCCCCATCTTTCATTCTTTCCATGACCCTTTCCATTGAACTCTTTCCGGGAACGGGAATTACCCTCTGGAAATTCTTTGCTGCTGCCCTTAGGAGGGTCACGCCGCCGATATCTATAAACTCGACTAGGTCCTCGGAGTTGGAAAGGAAATGACCAATGAAATCGTAAAGCTCAACGTAAACGAGATCAACAGCCTTGTAGGAAAATTTCTTGAGGTCCTCGTCCTCTCTGTCCTTGGATAGAATTCCTGCAAGAAGGGAAGTTGAAAGCGTTTTTACCCTTCCCCCAAGTATTTCTGGATTACCCGTCAGCTTCTCAACACTCTCGCAGTTTACTCCGTGTTCCTCCAGATAATTTTTTGTTCCTGAAGTACCGAAAATTCTATAGTTATTGGACAGAAGGAACTGCCCTACCTTCTCTAGGCCTTGCTTATCCGAAATTGATATGACTGCATTCTTCTCTTTTCCCACGTTACACATATCATTGAACCGTATTAAACTGTTATTTTGATTTAAATTTCCATAGCAAAGGTGAATTGTTCATTCTCTACAGTTGCGTAATGCGCCTCATTCGTTAAAGAGCCTATATGCGGTCAACTGCACAAATGCTCAATTGAAAACAATTGGCTCTATATACAGGGGGATTTGGGCATTTGTCATATGTCGGAGCTTAGAGAATTTTCTATCATTTCATTCCATCCTTACTTAAAACATAACTTAATTGAGAGTATAACGCAAACGAATGCATATCCACTTACCTTGGGCATCGAAATGCTTCTCTTTTCTATAGGAATCCTATGAAAATGGCCGTTCCTGATAGTGAATGAACCTTTACTTTTTGTAGGCGCTTACATACTGAACATCCAACGTATTGCCCTAACTTCGTAGAGGAACAAAATAACAAAAATTTTAATCATAAAAGGAAATGGTCGTTAATATGGAGGAATCCGTAATGCCAAGGAATATAGTGGTTGAATCTCTGCCTCAGGCCCTAGTTGAGCAGAGAGAAGTCGAAATAGTGGAACGAAAGGGAATCGGTCATCCTGACTCCGTATCTGACGGAATAGCCGAAGCAGTGAGCAGGTCTCTGTCCAAATACTACATAGAAAACTACGGAAGAATACTGCATCACAATACCGATCAGGTAGAAGTGGTTGGAGGTCAATCTCAACCGGAATTTAATGG
>JAJYRY010000140.1 GCA_021793855.1 Thermoplasmata archaeon | reverse complement strand
TCATCGGAATGGCTTCGGGTATGGCGATGTATGGGCTCAAACCAATTGCTGAGATCCAATTTCAGGATTATATCTTCCCCGCATTTGATCAGATAATCAACAACGTTGCCAAGGTCAGGTATAGGACCGGAGGACGATTCGAAGTACCGCTGATCATAAGAACACCTTACGGTGGAGGGGTCAGAGGAGGACTGTACCATTCACAGAGCGGAGAAGCTTACTTTGCTCACACCGCTGGCCTCATCGTCGTGACTCCATCAAACCCATACGATGCCAGCGGTCTGCTGGTCTCAGCTTACAAGAGCAAAGACCCGGTAATATTCCTCGAGCCGAAGAGGTTGTACAGGGCAGCAAAGTCAGAAGTTCCAGACGAACAGTTTGAAGTTGAGATAGGAAAAGCGGCCAAGTTGAGGGAGGGTGATGACGTGTCGATCATCACATACGGTAGCATGGTTCCGGTGGTAATGAGCGCAGTCGAGAAAAACCAGGTGAACGCTGATGTGATAGATCTAAGAACTATACTACCGATGGATATCACCGCAGTCCTTCAGACGGCGAAGAAAACAGGCAGAGTCGTGATCGTCCATGAGGCGCCAAGAACGCTTGGTGTTGGTGCGGAGATTTCGGCGCTAATTGCAGAGAGGGCGATAGATTCGCTGTTCGCTCCCATAGTTAGGGTTACGGGGTACGACATTCCATTCCCGTACTCTCACGAGGAATTCTACATTCCTGACGAGAAAAGAATAATGAACGCAATTAATAAGGTGCTAACTTATTGAGGGATTGAGATGCCTACATTCAAGTTACCGGACATTGGAGAAGGAGTCCAAGAAGGAGAGATCGTCAAGTGGAACGTTAAGCAGGGGGATTTGGTTCACAAGGACGACATCATAGTAGAAGTGATGACCGACAAGGTCACAGTCCAGATCCCTTCACCTTTCGAGGGAGAGGTCACGAAATTGTACTACAAGGAGGGCGAAATTGCCAAAGTGGGTACTTCTCTCTTGGAAATAGGTGGAAGTTCTTCTACAACCGCCCCGACCACTCACGAAGATGTAGTAAAGGAGACATCAACAAAGACGTCTCAGATACCTGTAAAGGGAGAAGCAGTAGATAGCGGATCCGTTCTTGCACCACCTGCAGTAAGGAAACTTGCAAGGGAGAAGGGCATTGAACTTTCGAGAGTGAAGGGAACGGGTCCTGGCGGCAGGATCACTGCAAAAGACGTAGAGTCTTATGTTGCAACGCCAGTAACTGAAGAGATTTCCGCTGCACCGAAACCACAAACGGTGACGGCTGAAAGGAAAGTAATGGAACTGAAGGGACTCAGAAGATTGATATCTGAAAAGATGACAAAATCAAAGCGTAACATTCCTCACTATGCAGTTGCAGAAGAAGTGAAGATGCAGGAACTCATCGATTTCAAGGAGAAACTGAAGTCGCAGGGAGTCACACTGAGTTTCACTCCATTCTTTGTAAAGGCTGCAGTGGCCGCTCTGAAGGAGTATCCGTACCTCAATGCGAGGTCCCACGAAGACGGAAACTTTGAACTATTGGACTACTACAACATTGGTGTGGCAGTTGATACGATCGAAGGACTCACGGTTGCGGTAGTCAAGCAAGCTGATAAGAAAACACTGACCGAACTTTCTGCGGAGATAGAAGAACTTGCAAAAAGGGCAAGGGAGGGAAAGCTGAAACTGGAGGAAGTGAGGGATTCGACATTCACCGTTACGAACGTGGGAAGCATAGGCGGGATATTTTCCACTCCTATCATCAATTACCCTGAGGTCGCGATCATGGGAGTCCACAGGATAATGGACGGAGTACAGGGGAAGTTCATGTACGTGACTCTATCAGCAGACCACAGACTGATTGACGGGGCAATGGCGGCCAGGTTCATATCCAGGGTCAAAAAATATTTAGAAGCTCCCGCTACACTTCTGGTGTGAAATATGGAATACGATGCCATTATTTTGGGTGGCGGACCGGGAGGCTATTCCACCGCGATTAGACTCGGACAGAATGGTAAGAAGGCACTGATGATCGAAGAGAACAAAATCGGGGGGGAATGCCTGAATTTCGGATGCATACCAAGCAAGGCAGTCATAGAGCTTGCTGATGCGATCTCATACCTAAAGGAGATGCCAGGAGTCACATCTTCTGTCACGATCGATATGAAGAAGTGGCAGGAATGGAAGTGGGGGATGATCAACAAACTGACTTCTGGAGTGGAGAGACTGGTGACTTCCTATGGCGGAGTTGTAGTGAAGGGGAAGGGGATGATCGAAAACAGCAACTCGGTTAGGGTGTCCAATGAGACGTACGACGCAAGAAACATCGTCATAGCGACTGGTTCAGTACCGTCCAGGATAAAGGGAATTGATGAAGTGCTATACAACAAGGACATACTCGACGTTGACCACATACCAAAGTCACTAGTCGTGATCGGAGGTGGCTACATTGGCATTGAACTCGGGACTGCATTTGCGAAGTTGGGAAGCGAAGTGACCATCGTTGAAATGATGCCAAACATACTTCCGGGTACAGATACAGATCTGAGCAAGTTCGTGGAGAGGAGGATGAATACGCTCGGGATCAAGATAATCGTCGGAGCCAGAGTAGAGAAGGTGACAAAGGCTGAAGGATACACAGTGAGTTTGGCAGGCGGGAGCCTCCTGAATTCGGAGCTCGTGGTTATGACAGTTGGACGTCAACCAAACACTCAAGGATTTGGGCTAGAAAAAATCAATCCGGAGATGGATGGAAGGTTCATAAAGACGGACAAGAGAAAAAGAACTAGCGTGGAAGGCGTGTATGCCGTTGGGGATGTGAGCGGTCAACCGATGCTAGCACACAAGGCGTTCTATGATGCCGAGATCGCTGCGGAAAACATATCGGGAAAAATCGCGGAAGTCGATTACCACGCCATGCCTTTCGTCATTTATTCGGACCCTGAGATCGTGACAACTGGAACAAGAACAGAAAAGTTCAACAACATACCCTTGGCAACGAACGGTCGTGCCCTCGGCATGAACGCCAACCAGGGGGTATTCAGGATTTACGTTGACGATAACTTTGTGATCAAGGGAGGAGCATTCGTTGCTCCCAGAGCTTCAGAGTTGGTAAGCGAGATTTCACTGGCTGTGGAATCGGGACTTACATCCAAGGACGTCGGAATGACCGTCCATCCCCACCCTACACTCTCTGAGGGTGTGAAGGAGGCTGCGGAAGCCACTTATGGGAAATCATTACACTACAAATCCAGTCGCTGATCTTGGAACGATCGATTATTCTGTTTCACTCGAGTTGCAGAGGAAACTGGTAGACAAGGTGAGGAGAGGGGAGCTGGGAGACGTTCTGCTATTTCTC
>JAJYRY010000139.1 GCA_021793855.1 Thermoplasmata archaeon | reverse complement strand
TCATCGGAATGGCTTCGGGTATGGCGATGTATGGGCTCAAACCAATTGCTGAGATCCAATTTCAGGATTATATCTTCCCCGCATTTGATCAGATAATCAACAACGTTGCCAAGGTCAGGTATAGGACTGGAGGACGATTCGAAGTACCGCTGATCATAAGAACACCTTATGGTGGAGGGGTCAGAGGAGGACTGTACCATTCACAGAGCGGAGAAGCTTACTTTGCTCACACCGCTGGCCTCGTCGTCTTGACTCCATCAAACCCATACGATGCCAGCGGACTGCTGGTCTCAGCTTACAAGAGCAAAGACCCGGTAATATTCCTCGAGCCGAAGAGGTTGTACAGGGCAGCAAAGTCGGAAGTTCCCGACGAACAGTTTGAAGTCGAGATAGGAAAAGCGGCCAAGTTGAAGGAGGGTGATGACGTGTCGATCATCACATACGGTAGCATGGTTCCGGTGGTAATGAGCGCAGTTGAGAAAAACCGGGTGAATGCTGATGTGATAGATCTAAGAACTATACTACCGATGGATATCACCGCGGTCCTTCAGACGGCGAAGAAAACAGGCAGAGTCGTGATCGTCCATGAGGCGCCAAGAACGCTTGGTGTTGGTGCGGAGATTTCAGCGCTAATTGCAGAGAGGGCGATAGATTCGCTGTTCGCTCCCATAGTTAGGGTTACGGGTTACGACGTTCCATTCCCGTACTCTCACGAGGAATTCTACATTCCTGACGAGAAAAGAATCATGAACGCAATTAATAAGGTGCTAACTTATTGAGGGATTGAGATGCCTACATTCAAGTTACCGGACATTGGAGAAGGAGTCCAAGAAGGAGAGATCGTCAAGTGGAACGTTAAGCAGGGGGATTTGGTTCACAAGGACGACATCATAGTAGAAGTGATGACCGACAAGGTCACAGTCCAGATCCCTTCACCTTTCGAGGGAGAGGTCACGAAATTGTACTACAAGGAGGGCGAAATTGCCAAAGTGGGTACTTCTCTCTTGGAAATAGGTGGAAGTTCTTCTACAACCGCCCCGACCACTCACGAAGATGTAGTAAAGGAGACATCAACAAAGACGTCTCAGATACCTGTAAAGGGAGAAGCAGTAGATAGCGGATCCGTTCTTGCACCACCTGCAGTAAGGAAACTTGCAAGGGAGAAGGGCATTGAACTTTCGAGAGTGAAGGGAACGGGTCCTGGCGGCAGGATCACTGCAAAAGACGTAGAGTCTTATGTTGCAACGCCAGTAACTGAAGAGATTTCCGCTGCACCGAAACCACAAACGGTGACGGCTGAAAGGAAAGTAATGGAACTGAAGGGACTCAGAAGATTGATATCTGAAAAGATGACAAAATCAAAGCGTAACATTCCTCACTATGCAGTTGCAGAAGAAGTGAAGATGCAGGAACTCATCGATTTCAAGGAGAAACTGAAGTCGCAGGGAGTCACACTGAGTTTCACTCCATTCTTTGTAAAGGCTGCAGTGGCCGCTCTGAAGGAGTATCCGTACCTCAATGCGAGGTCCCACGAAGACGGAAACTTTGAACTATTGGACTACTACAACATTGGTGTGGCAGTTGATACGATCGAAGGACTCACGGTTGCGGTAGTCAAGCAAGCTGATAAGAAAACACTGACCGAACTTTCTGCGGAGATAGAAGAACTTGCAAAAAGGGCAAGGGAGGGAAAGCTGAAACTGGAGGAAGTGAGGGATTCGACATTCACCGTTACGAACGTGGGAAGCATAGGCGGGATATTTTCCACTCCTATCATCAATTACCCTGAGGTCGCGATCATGGGAGTCCACAGGATAATGGACGGAGTACAGGGGAAGTTCATGTACGTGACTCTATCAGCAGACCACAGACTGATTGACGGGGCAATGGCGGCCAGGTTCATATCCAGGGTCAAAAAATATTTAGAAGCTCCCGCTACACTTCTGGTGTGAAATATGGAATACGATGCCATTATTTTGGGTGGCGGACCGGGAGGCTATTCCACCGCGATTAGACTCGGACAGAATGGTAAGAAGGCACTGATGATCGAAGAGAACAAGATCGGGGGGGAATGCCTGAATTTCGGATGCATACCAAGCAAGGCAGTCATAGAGCTCGCTGATGCGATCTCATACCTGAAGGAGATGCCGGGAGTCACATCTTCTGTCACGATCGATATGAAGAAGTGGCAGGAATGGAAGTGGGGGATGATCAACAAACTGACTTCTGGAGTGGAGAGACTGGTGACTTCATATGGCGGAGTTGTAGTGAAGGGGAAGGGGATGATCGAAAACAGCAACTCGGTAAGGGTGTCCAATGAGACGTACGACGCAAGAAACGTCGTCATAGCGACTGGTTCAGTACCGTCCAGGATAAAGGGAATTGATGAAGTGCTATACAACAAGGACATACTCGACGTAGACCACATACCGAAGTCACTGGTCGTGATCGGAGGTGGCTACATTGGCATTGAACTCGGGACTGCATTTGCGAAGTTGGGAAGCGAAGTGACCATTGTTGAGATGATGCCAAACATACTTCCGGGTACAGATACAGATCTGAGCAAGTTCGTGGAGAGGAGGATGAATACGCTCGGGATCAAGACAATCGTAGGAGCCAAAGTAGAGAAGGTGACAAAGGCTGACGGATACACAGTGAGTTTGGCAGACGGGAGCCTCCTGAATTCGGAGCTCGTGGTTATGACAGTTGGACGCCAACCAAACACTCAAGGATTTGGACTAGAAAAAATCAATCCGGAGATGGATGGAAGGTTCATAAAGACGGACAAGAGAAAAAGAACTAGTGTGGAAGGCGTGTATGCCGTTGGGGATGTGAGCGGTCAACCGATGCTAGCACACAAGGCGTTCTATGATGCCGAGATCGCTGCTGAAAACATATCGGGAAAAATCGCGGAAGTCGATTACCACGCCATGCCTTTCGTCATTTATTCGGACCCTGAGATCGTGACAACTGGAACAAAAACCGAAAAGTTCAACAACATACCCTTGGCAACGAACGGTCGTGCCCTCGGCATGAACGCCAACCAGGGGGTATTCAGGATTTACGTTGACGATAACTTTGTGATCAAGGGGGGAGCATTCGTTGCTCCCAGAGCTTCAGAGTTGGTAAGCGAGATTTCACTGGCTGTGGAATCGGGACTGACATCCAAGGACGTCGGAATGACCGTCCATCCCCACCCTACACTCTCTGAGGGTGTGAAGGAGGCTGCGGAAGCCACTTATGGTAAATCATTACACTACAAATCCAGTCGCTGATCTTGGAACGATCGATTATTCTGTTTCACTCGAGTTGCAGAGGAAACTGGTAGACAAGGTGAGGAGAGGGGAGCTGGGAGACGTTCTGCTATTTCTC
>JAJYRY010000138.1 GCA_021793855.1 Thermoplasmata archaeon | reverse complement strand
CGTTTGCAACTACTGGCAAGGGGAAGGTAAAGGGCCTGGAATTCGGGAACATCATGATCTGCCTGAAGGAAGATTCAGAGGAATCGTTGAAGATCCTCAGGAAGGTATCGAGAGGACTGCCTTTCTCCATGAGGGATGCGGCAAGAAGCATAGAAAACTACGATTATGTCATAAGGGAAGCACAGAAGAAAAAATACATCTATTTCTACCCGGTGCTAAAGGAAAACAAGGGGGAAATGGTTGCGCAGACGGAGCACTCCATCTACCTCAGGGAAGATGGACCTGTTGTAACAACGTTGTAACCTGCTTGTCTATCTCGATATAAAGCTCATCAAGGCTTCCGTTGCTGTCAACATAGACCAGATTACTCAACCTTCCCTTCAGGCCAAAGTATAGTTTCTGCACTCCGTCCAGGTACTCCCTCTTCTCGAACCTCGAGGTAGCTCCCCTCTTCATCACCCTCCCGAGCGCAACATCCACGTCACAGTAAAGTATGAACACATGAGTGGGTAATGCAGGTAGAAGCTTTGCGCTCTTCATGAAGAAATCGAAATAATTCTCCTCATCCTTGAACAACTTGCTGAGATAGTAACCCTGATAGGCGTAGCTTGAGTATAGGGAACGATCAGATACAATATTCCCCATGCTCTCCAAATCTTTCAGCATGGCTGCCCTGTCGGCCATGAAGAGGAAGTAATCTGTTACCGGGTCCCAGTCACTGTCCTTTATGAGTGATCCTATCCTTCCGGGCGAAGGCTCCTGCAAGGTTGAGAAACCGAATTTCTCAGATATGTGCCTTGCTACATACGTCTTCCCAGTCCCGTCTATACCCTCTATCGCAAGGTAGATACTAGAAGAACGAGTCAATGCTTCTCTGCACCCCTTGTCTCTTAGCTTCCTTTACTCTTCCCAAAGCAGAACTCACCCTTTCTGGGGAAAAGTCGTGGTTTGTCACAAGTATATCCAGTGTTTTCTGCTCATCCATCTCAGGTATCTTTATATGACCCGGGTCTACAACGTCTGGGTTCAGGAAAATGTCACGTATCTCCTCGTAATTTTCTATGGTGATATTTGGGATATTCCTCAACGATCCGTACTTCTTTATCATCTGATACGCCTTCTTTGGGCCAATTCCCTTGATGCCATCATTGAAGTCAGTTCCAATAAGTATTCCCATATCTACCAGCTGTTCCCTTGTTATTCCAAGCTTTCTAAGGACATCATCATTTGTGATCATCTCCGGCTTTACCTCCACAACCCTTCCTGTTCTTCCGTATCTTCTCTTGCCGCTTATGGTTAGATTCCTGATCAGCCTGGGTGAGCCGAACAGCAGGGAATCATAGTCCTGTGATACTGCGGAATATACAGCCCCCAACCTGCACAGATAGGAAGCCTCAGCTTCACCTTCGGATGGGGCCTCCACGACTGCAATTCCTATGGAAATCAGAAGTTCCTTTGATTCGGAAATCATCTCAGCAGTCAATCTTGAAGTCCTCGAAGCGAAGCTCTTCGCCTTCTCGTAATCGCCCATTGCAAGCGAGAGACGATACTCTTCTTCCGCCTTTTCCTTGAGGGCTATCCTCTCCTTTATTGTCTTGTCCTTGAGTGCAGGCGGTTTTCCATCGAAAACGTAGATGGGCACGATCCCAGCCTCAAGAAGATTCATGTTCCTGTAGAAGAGGCCCGAAAGGTGGGACGTGATATTGCCATGCTTGTCCTTCAGGGGACTTCCATCGTATTCCCTGATATTGCTCAGGAACTGGTAGATGACATTGAATGCATCCACGGCGAGCAGTCTCCCTTTCAACGTCTTGAGATCCACTTCGCTTGCGTCAAGAAGCGAGGAAATGTCTACTCCCATCTTATTTATATATAGAAAACTGGCTAAAAACCTATTCTATTCCCCTTTCAGTGATGGAGAAGGAGCACCTTATGTCTTCCGGAAGGCTTCTGTGCTTAATCACAACCAGTTCCCTCATTCCGCTCCCTAGCTTCTGTATCCTGAATATGGCCTTTGCAATGTGGGACAATGCACTACCACCAACGGGCTGCACTTCACTAGTCGTCTTGTCCATGTAGACCTGGTTGACTAGTATTACAGGTATGTTTTTTGAAAGTGCTAGATTGTTTAGCATCTCTATCTGCGTAATCAGCGTGTTGGACGTCTTCTTCCTCAACTCGGCCCTAATTTCCCTTTCAGCACGGTAATGAACTGTTATAGTATCGAAGACCAGCAGCACAACGTCACTCATAGACTGTACCAGATTCAGTATCTTAGGGACTGCTTCCAGCTGTTCCTCGTAACTTCTTATCCTGAAGAACTTGAGGTTCGACAGGTTTGATTCATCTCTTTTTATCTGTGATATCCTCTCCGTGGACACTCCCTCGGTGTCGATGAATATCACCTTGCCGAGAACGGAAGATACTATCGAGGTATATAGGACCAGATTGGTCTTGCCTGATCCTGGTTCTCCATATATCTCCGTGATTATGCCCCGTTCGAACCCTCCTTCAATGCACTTGTCCAGTCTCGGCAATCCTGTTGGCAACCTGTCTGTCATTTGAGGTCTCTCAGTACGTTTGTCAGCTCTTTCAGATCGTTGCTATGTATTATGCAGTCAACGAACTCAAGGTCATAATCAGAATTGAACAAAATCGAATAATCAGAATTCTTGAACATATCCTTGTCCCATTCTGAATCTCCAATCGATACCTTGTGCCCCTTGTACTTTCCAAGGAATAGGCCTTTCTCGTGCGGGTTGACAACAGCAGAGCCGCCGATGAGGGTATCGTTACGGAATACGAGCTTGTTCGAGTATATTTCGTCAAGGTCAAAATATTCGTTCACTTTTGATACAATAACGTCGATCCCACCGGAAATTGCTATTTTGTTGCCGTTGAACTCCTTCAGGAAATCCCTGAGATATTCAAAATTTGGGTTTGGCCTTATGCTTTCTGCTATTATCCTGAAGTCTCCCCTGGTGATTTTTCCCTGTTTTCCCAGCCAAAGATTTACGTCACGGTCTATGAATTCCTGGTAACCTATCTCTCCATTGAGGAAAGCTCTGAGCGATTCCTCGTTCTTTACACCGAAATAATCGTGAATGGTGTTCCAGCTGCTTTTAGGCTGAAGCAGTACACCATCTACGTCGAAAGCTATGAGAGAAGGAATCATTGTCTAGGCATAATTACTTCCTATAAGAATTTGCCATTAAATGGAGGCGGCGAACCGCATTTCCCATGCCCTCGCGGAACACAGTACGCGTGCGGAACGCAGACGGGCTTAACCTTCGGGTTCGGAATGAGACCGGGTGTTTCCCCGTCGCTATGGCCGTCAACCGAGAAGGAATATAGACAGACTATTTTATCCTTTCTTTTCCTGAATTCTATATGAAGCTATTCTTAAGTGTGCC
>JAJYRY010000137.1 GCA_021793855.1 Thermoplasmata archaeon | reverse complement strand
ATCGTTCCGTTCTTGGTCATGTCCATTGTATCTATCTTCGCTTTTAAGCTCCCATATCTGGAAGCTGTAAGCACTTCGCTTGCGGTGAGCATTCCATCCATCTCTATAACATCAGTGTTACTTGTCCAGTCTGGTCTTATCAGGACGGAAGACGGCTTCAGGCTCCTTGGGGGCGTCGCGATGAGCGATGCAGTTGCGTTCATCATCCTTGTCTCATTTCACCGTGCAGCATCAACCGTAGCCATCGATTCTGCTTTGCTAGCGGCCTTCGTGATAGCGTTGTACTTCCTAGACATGTACCTGAAGACAAAGTCAGACTTCCTGATTCGCAGATTTGACATGTTCAGCAGGAGGGGAAGGGAGGGGATAATCTTTGCAGGCGTTATACTGATGGGACTCGCTGCATCCGTGCTCTTTGAATATATAGGCATAACCTTCGTCCTCGGCGCATTCTTCTCGGGGTTGATAATCCATCAAAACACCTTCGGCGAACATACTTACGGAATTCTAAAGAGAACTTTCCAGCGTATTAACAGCAGTTTCTTCGTTCCCCTCTTCTTCAGCATCTCAGGTCTCGAAGTGTCAATAATTCCATTTTACACCGTTCCCTACCTGCTGGTGCTTTTACTGATTACAACGATCATAGGCGGTTTTGCAGCATATAAATTCTCTAAGAGGTATATGAAAAGCATAAAGCCTACCGTGTCCCTCGGCATTTTCGGCGTAAGGGGTGCAGTTGGGATCATAATAGCTTCCATCGCTCTTTCTAAAGGTTTCATAAACAACACTTATTATTCAGTGGCTGTAATTGCAACAGTGATAATGGCAATTGTATTCACCTTCGTCTTTCAGCGATCCATTGAAGATAAAATGAGATTTTCATGAAGGCAGCTTTTCAATTCTAGATTTGTACCGTGAGTGCTACTTATCATCTATGAACGTCTGAAATTCAATTATACTTTTTGATGTAGGAAACCGCGATAGTAAGTCGAATTTTAGCACACAACTAACCATATTCCTGATAATGGAGTGCTGTTAGTATCGTCTATCACGTTTAGGTCTTTTTCATTAGGTACCCTAGGATTTACACGTTTGGCAAGAAAAGTCAGTCTTTCAAGCCACATTAAGGAACGTCAGAGGTTGGACAAGATATCATACTTCGCACCACATAACAATTCATAACCTGTCATCGCAGAATCAAAGAATAAAATAATTAGAAAAAGGGGAGGTAATCTCCCAGACTACCTCGACTGCCCTCAATCCCTGATTTCCTTCTCGACAAGATAGTATGTCAACAGTAGAAGACCTGCTGCTAGGGCTGCAAGTGCCCCGAGCCACCTTCCTTCCTGAACCCACTGGGAGGATGTCAAGCTTCCATTGATGATTACTGTCCTAATCGCTTCCGCTGACCAAGAAACTGGATTGTACTGGGCAATGTTTCCTAGCCAGTCTGCCATCATCGCCTTTGAGAACATTGCATAGCTTACAAACATAAGAGGCAGATTGACAAGGTTGACGATTCCGAATATTGATTGCATGTTTGTCATTCTGGTGGCTATGACGCTGAAAATTGACGAGAATATGAATGCTATAAGGATTATTGCAGTTGCCATTACCAGGACGTCCACTATGGTAAAACCATGCACGAATTTCAGCCCGTTTGGAATGAGGTAAGCCGCAACCACTAGGATCACTACCTGTGGCAGTATTCTGATCACCGACGATATGATCTTGGAGAAAACTATGGAACTTCTCCTTATAGGGGAAGAAAGGAATCGACCCATAGGACCAAGTCTCCTGTCGAATATGATCTGTGTTCCGGCAAACATGGCAGTGAATAGACCCATCGTGGTCAAGACACCACCGACTATGTAAGTGATATAGTTCGGTGCACCATCAAGCAAAAAGCTAGCTGCGGCGCTTCCAGAGGGGCCCGACAGGAATTTCGTGATATCAAAGGCACTTCCAAAGAGAGCAATCCAGAATATCGGTTGTATGAGTCCCGTGAAGAAGAACGTTGGGTTTCTTACCCACTTCTTCAGTTCCCTGACTGTCAATGGCCAAAGACCGCTCATTGTCTCGCCCTCCTTAAGTTCATAGCAGTTTTCATTCTATCCATCCCACCTTCTTCATCCCTTATTGATCTTCCTGTGTATTCCAGGAAGACCTCGTCAAGAGATGGTTTCTGGACTGTGAGCTTTATTGTGGAAAGCTCGTGCTGCGATATGAAATTTATAACCCTTGGAAGTGCTTCATCCGCATTATCGACTTTTATCTTTACTGTATTGGGCCCTGCATCCACAACTTCAATCACTCCCGGAGCTGTCTTCATGAGGTCTGCAGATTTCTGGTCCGTTAATGTCATCGTTATTATGTCTCCCTTGAGAGACGCCTTGAGTTCGGACGGACTTCCTGTTATCAGCACCTTTCCGTGGTCTATTATAGACACCTTTCCAGCGAGTGCATCTATCTCTTCCAAATAATGGGAGGTGAGTATTATGGTCACGTTCAGTTTCTGCTGGATTTCTCTAACATAGTTCCACATTTGTGTCCTTGTCTGAATGTCCAGTCCTAACGTCGGTTCGTCAAGGAACAGTATCCTTGGCTCGTGGACCAGCCCTATTATCAATTCTAGTCTTTTCCTCATTCCACCGGAATAAGTTCTTACTAACCTGTCTGCGGCATCCTCAAGCTCTACCAGCTTCAGCAGCCTGCCTATGTTCTCTTTGGCCTTCGCCTTGGGTACATCGTAGAACTGCGAGACCATCATTATGTTCTCCCTTCCTGTCAGGTCCTCGTCAGCAGTGAAGTCCTGAGGAACCACTCCGATCAGCCTCCTTACGGCAAGTGAGTCTCTTACTATATCAAAACCACCCACTGTTGCTGATCCACCTGTAGGTGCAATCCTAGTTATCAGCATGTTGATAGTTGTTGTCTTTCCGGCTCCGTTAGGCCCAGCCAATCCATAAATTTCCCCCTCTCTAATGGATATGTTTAGGTCTGATACCGCCTTTATGTTTCCATTGTAGACTTTTGTCAAGTTTTTGGTTTCTATTATTGTTCCATCCATCATTTCACCTCTTGCGCTTGAACGAGTTTTTCTCTTTCTTCCCTGAGGATCTTGATTGTTTTTTCGAGCTCTAGTTCATAGTTCAACAAAAACGCCTCATACTTCTTCTGACTTTCAGTCCCCTCCCTTATGCTCTTCAGGTTCTCTACGAGGGAATCTGCAGTGTGCTGGGCAGAGGCGAGAATAAATCTTGACCTTTCCTCCGGGCTCATTGAATCCATCCACAACTTTCCCATGAACCGCGATATTGGAGATCGTTCAAAGTGCCTCTCCTTAATCTTTGAGACGAAGTTCCTGCCCTTGTCTGTTATCTCATACATTACTTTGCCGTCCTTTTCGTGCCTTGTTATCAGTCCCTTTC
>JAJYRY010000136.1 GCA_021793855.1 Thermoplasmata archaeon | reverse complement strand
GGTCATCTAAAGAACAGATTAGAGTTTAGTAATATTTACTCGAGAGACCTCCGAAAATCAGCAAAATATTAGTATGAACCTTCCAATGACCCATTATGCCTCTTTTCGGCACCAACGGAATAAGGGGAATCCTGAATGAAACCATTAGTCCTGAACTTGGTTATAGATTTGGAATGGCTGTTGGAACATATTATGTTGATAAGAAAATAGCGGTAGCATACGACAATCGAACGACTTCAGACCTTTTCAGGGATGTTGTCGTCGCAGGCTTGCTGAATTCAGGAAAAGATGTAGTCGATCTGGGTATGATACCTACTCCGGCTGCCCAGATATACTGTAAATTGAACAATATGCCGGGAGTAATGATAACCGCATCCCACAATCCGCCAAACTTCAATGGTTTTAAGGTCATTTCAAAAGACGGTTCCAACCCCGGGAAAGGCGAAGAAGTTAAGATTGAGGGACTAATCGAAAATGGGAACTTTAACAAATCGAGATGGGACACAGTTGGCGCTTCCCATAAGGAGGAGGCGGTGGAACCCTATCTCAGGGAAATCTTGAAAAATGTCGACCAGGACCAAATTAGAAAGAAGCGTTTCAGGTTATTGATAGATTGCGCAAATTCCACTACTGCAGTTACTACCCCAAGATTGCTTAGATTGCTGGGGGCAAGTTATGTAAGCATAAACTCAAATACGGACTCTTACTTCCCGGGAAGGGAACCAGAACCAACTGAGGAAAACATAAAGGACCTTATTTCATTTGCAAAAAGTACTGAATTTGATTTGTCGGTAGCTCATGATGGCGATGGCGACAGAGCGGTATTTCTTGACGAGAACGGAGAGATGATAGACGGCGACAAGTTCGTTGCGCTTGCCGCAGATCATCTGCTTGACAAATATAAAGGGGATTTGGTATTTCCAGTAGCCTCAAGCTTCCTGATTGACTGGGTAGCTCAAAAGCATGGGGTAAAATTGATAAGGACACCAGTTGGAGCTCCTGTAATTTCAGAAGTTCTTACCAGGACAAATGGACTGCTTGGAGGGGAAGAGAACGGGAAGGTAATCTTTCCCAGATACCTAAATGGGGGGGATGGGGGGCTATCGCTTGCCCTCGCACTGGACATAATCTCATGTAGGGGTGCTGAAATTTCTGATTTAATAAAGGAGCTTCCCGATTACAAGTTAAGGAGAATAAAAATTGCAAATAGGGATGACTTCAAGGAAATCAAGGCAAAATTTAAGGAATACTACTCTAAAATGAGTTACGACGAAATAGATGGCCTTCGGTTGCTGGAAAAGGATAGCTTCATCCTGATTAGGCCTTCCGGCACTGAACCAGCTATCAGAATTTACATTAGCTCAATGGATTCTGATTGGATTGACCGCAGAGAAAAGGAGATTAAGGGCCTGATCACATCTTAATTTAGGTGGGACGATACAAAATCCTTATATTTTCACGATAACTTTGTATTTATGCAAATAGGAATAGAAGGTGTAGTTAAGAAGGCTGGTCAAAAGATCAAAACAATTTCAGAAGTCTTCTATCCTCCAATAGACATTTCAGAAGAAGGGGAAGAAATACACATCTACCTCGATCTCCCGGGGTTCAAAAAGGAAGATGTGAAAATACTAAGTACAAAAACAGGGCTAAAGGTTTCGGGTAGCAGGAAGAAGAATATAAAAGGAAAGCTGGTTTATGAAGAAAGGGTTGAAGAGTTTTCCAAGTTCATTAGGATAAGCAGTGAATTTGATTCTGACTCCATAAAGGCTTCCATGGACGATGGAGTTCTAGACATAGTGGTAAGGAGAAAGGAAGTAAAAACAGTTCCTATAAGTTAGTCCAAAAAGAAAGAGCTGCGAAGATGGCTCCACCTGCAAATAATATTATGCCGTAGATAGTACTGGATATCAAAATAGCACCAGATATAAGAAAACCGCTTGCTATTATAGCACTCGAGTAATTTGCCTTCCTCTTCCCTTCCATTGGTCTGTTTGCATTCCTTATAAGGTCAGGTATGCTGATGTAGTCCGAGACTATCTTTTGAATTCTCTGTGGGATGTCTAGGAGCCTTCTCTTAAGAATCTTGAAGGCTGCCTTCTCTTCCTTCATTATTTCCGCGACTACGCTTATGAAGTTGAAGTCCTTATCAAGGGTCTTGCATACTCCATCCAGGATAACAGACATTCTCGCAAATAGCGCAAGATTGTATGGAAGTCTGAAAGGGAACCTGAATAGAACTGTGTTTGCCTTGTGTACAAGTTCCTGATATTCCATCTTGCTGATTTCCTTACCTTCAAGGTCCCTAAATATAGCAGTTAGCACTTGCTCCATGAAGACCTTGTCAGCAAGGGGATCAACAAGGTCGATATCCACCAGTACGCTCAGAAGATGTCTTGCATCGAGGGTTGAAAGATAATAATATCCCGTGAGAAGTTTATCCCTCATATTCTCTGGGAGTTCCGAGGTCATACCGTAGTCAAGGAGGACGATCTTATTCCTCTTGTTCCATCCTAAATTTCCGGGATGAGGGTCTGCATGGAACCGTCCCTCTCTAAGTGCTAGCCTCAAGAACATTTCGTCAATTATCTTTGCTATTTTGGGAAGATCTGCACCGTTAGATTTCAATTTATCCACATCTGTAATTTTAATGAAATCCATAAATTCCATTACCAGAACTTTTGAGGTGGAAATTTCATTGTAGACTTTTGGCACCATTACCTCCATTTCTAGGTCCAATTCACTTATCTTATCCGCTATGATTCCAATCGACTCAGCTTCTCTTTTGTAGTCAAGTTCGAGTTCCAAACTCGAAAGGAATTGTTCTGCAAAGGCAGATAGCGAGAAAGTCTTTCCGGTAAAACGTTCCAGAAGAGAAACGAATGCAGTGACCTTCTCCTTGTCTTTTTTTATTGTTTCCCTAATATTTGGTCTGTTCACTTTGACAGCAACATCATTTCCTCTATACTTTGCCTTGTAAACAAGGCCTAAACTAGCTCCAGATATTCCCGTTTCATCAAACTCTTCAAATACTTCCGTAATCTTCCCGATCTCTTCTTCTATCAGCGTCCTGACGGGCTCAAAAGAAGGCATTGGCACGGAGTCCTGAAGCTCAGTGAGAACCTGTACATACTCTTCAGGAACAACATCCCTCCTTGACGAAAGGACTTGACCCAGTTTTATGAATAAGGGACCGGACTTAATCATAGCATCCCGAAGTTTTATCGCTTCTCTAACGCTACGCTGCCTTTCTGGTGGCTTCCCGTTCCTTTCAAGGACTCGCTGATAGTACCTGAGGTATCTTGCTCTTGGATAGTACTTGATTGCAATTCCAATCCCCTGGATTCGACCTAGCAACGTCATTGACACCTTAGGAAGTTCGTAATTATAAGAATATATGATTGACGATATTCAGTACATTCATTCACCATTGTCATTTCCAATAT
>JAJYRY010000135.1 GCA_021793855.1 Thermoplasmata archaeon | reverse complement strand
CTATTGAGTTTTCATCTATTTCATTCTGGAACTCTTTTGCAGCGGCCATCAGGGTCTCGAAATCTCCCATTCCAAGCAGCCTTGAGAGGAACCTTGCAGGGTTGAAATATTCCATATCCTCCATGTGCTCCCCAGTTCCTATGAATAGTATGGGGGCACCGGTAGCTGCTACTGCACTGAGTGCACCTCCTCCCTTCGCTGTCCCGTCCAACTTTGTAATGTAAACTCCAGTAATCCTCACGGACTCATTGAATGCCTTGGCCTGTTTTCCTGCCTGCTGGCCGATCGTCGCATCCAAAATGAGCACAACTTCGTCTGGTTTGGCAATGCCGTTGATGTCGGTAATTTCCTTAGTCAGCGAAGAATCGATGGCGTTTCTTCCGCTCGTATCTATGATTTTTACGTCCCAGTCCTTGAACTTTTCAAGCCCTTCCTTCACAACTTTCCTGCTGTCTTTCTCCCCGTAGATGCCGAAGAAGCTAGCTCCCACGGATGTTGAGACCTGTTCCAGCTGCTCGTATGCCCCGACTCTCTGTGTGTCCGCAGCAATGAGAACGACCTTGTAGCCATGCTTCATGTAAAATTTTGCAATCTTTCCCGCACTCGTCGTCTTTCCCTGCCCGTACAGTCCAACGAGCATCAGTGTGGCTGGTTTTATGTGGAATTCTCTCGGTTTTCCCAGGATCCTCAGCAGTTCTTCATAAATGATCTTAATGAGATGATTCCTCGGGTTGGAATTCTTTGGTACGGGTTCCTCCTTTGCCCTCTTTTCGACGTTGTTTGTGATGTCAAGTGTCAAAGAAACGTCGACATCAGCCATTAGAAGTGCCCTCTGCATCTCCTTCACAATCTCTCCCACTAGCCTGTCGTCTACGAGAGAGCTCCTGTTGATCTTCTTCAGCGCTTCACGCAGGCTCTTCGCTAGGGAATCCAACACCATTATTGGTCACCAGTCTCTTTATTCGCCCGGAACCGTTTCCACGATACCTGAGAGCCTTTCCTTTATTCTGGAAAGCGCATATTCGAGGACCTCATTTGGTTTCAGGCTACCGTCAGTTTCAAAATAGAATATAAATCTTTTTTCGTCTTCCTTTACTTCCAACGAATCCATCCTGTAGAGCTTGCCGATCCACTTTGATGGGTAATCTGCAGTGAACACGACCTCCTTGTCATTCTTCTTCAGGACATTCTTGGGAGAGTGCTTGATAATTTCATCGAGTTCCAGCTCCTTTGCTGAGACTTTCAGCTCCCTTCCATATCTGTACGACACTCCGCTGGTCGTCTGGAACCTGGCGTGTTCTCTTGCCCGTCCAACGACAGCTTCTGCATCCAGGATCATTGCCTGTCTTTCGTTCAGTTCCACGATGGGTATTTCCTTGTCATTCGGCGACATCTCGGTGTCTCCGACTGCGACCAGGTCTCCGCTCATCACTTTTTTTGGGCCAACAACAAACAGGCTGTAGTTCACCGTGCAGAGCGAGCATCCGGCCCCGCCACAACTGCAATTTTCCCTTTCATTCATTTTCAGGTCTGTGGGCAGTGGAATCATGCCGAGTCTCGATGCAATGACTTCGTCGAAGAGTGAGGTAAGGGATGAATAGACCTTCTCCCCTTCTTGCCTGATCTCTCCATGATGGAAATTGACCTTTGAAATGGCCAGCTTGGGAATGTCATTTATGAGGGTTCTCCTCAGAAGGTTCGCATATGCTGGAGTTACATCGCTCAGCTCGAACCTGATGAACGAATCTCCCTCTTCAAGTATCTTGATACTTTCGCTCATACTCTTCTTCCCCTCTTCCCCCCTTTCTTCTTGGTTCCATCGTGGGGAATGGGTGTTGCATCCTCTATCCTTGCAATCTTTATTCCTGCCCTTGCCAATGCCCTAACTGCAGCCTGAGCACCTGGTCCTGGGTTGTGGCTCTTCGCCCCACCTGGGGCTCTGATCTTGATGACCACATCCGTGATCTCCTTCTCCCTCAGTTTCTCAACGATAAGATCGATCTCTTTCATGGCTGCGTAGGGCGAACTCTCATCCCTATCTGCCTTGACAACCATACCTCCAGATGCCTTTGCAAGTGTTTCGGACCCCGTGATGTCTGTTACGGTGATAACTGTGTTATTCTGTGAAGCGTAAATGTTGACGACCCCTAACTTTCCCATTATGCTTCCTCCTTATTCTTCTGCTGTTGTTCAGGCGCATTCCCCTGTTGCTGCCCGACTACTCTCATCGGATGCAGCTCGTTTGCTATCGGAGAATTCGGAGCATAGCTGACCGATTCCTCCTCATTCTTCAGGACCTTGTAGCCAGGTATTGTAACTTTCCTGTCACCTACTGCAATGTGCCCGTGAACTATGAACTGTCTGGCCATACCCGGAGTACGTGCAAGCCCTTTCCTCATAACCAATGTCTGGAGCCTTCTCTCCAGGAAGGATTGAATGTTAAGTGCAAGGATGTCATCTGCAGTGGCGCTCTCGCTGATTATTCCGTATCTTGACAATCTCCCTACCATACTCTTTATCTGTTCAATCGCTCTCGCGTCTCCGAGTCTCAGACTCGCCTGGATATCCCTCGCGTTGGTCCTGTACTTCCTGAGCTCAGATTCTGCCTTCCACAGTTCTCTCTTGTTCTTCAGGCCATAAGCCCCGACGATCTGGTTCTCAGCCTTTATTCTCTCGCCTTCGAAAGGATGTCTCGGAGTTTCGTATTTCTTCCTAATTTTTCTTGGATCTCCCATAAATCATCACTTCTTCTGTTCCTCTGCTGGCGCAGGTGCAGCTGCAGGCGCTGCAGCTGGGGCTGCCCCGACTTCTGCAGGTGCCGCCGCCTCTCCTCTTTTCTTCATAACTCCCACTGCCAGTCCCTTCCTGCCATTTGATCTTGTTCTCTGACCTCTTACCTTCTTGCCCTTCTCGTGTCTTGTACCCCTATAACTTCTAGACCTCTTCATCCGGTTGATGTCGTCCTGGAGTGCAACTCCAAGATCGGGTCCCACTTTCAGCAGATTCTCTCCGGTCTGGATATCCTTCTGGTGGTTTAGCGTCCAGCTCGGATAGATTTCACTGTATTTCTTCTCAAGAGTCTCTTTAATTTCCTCAATCTTGCTGTCTTCCAGTTCCCCCAGTTTAACGTTCCTTGGAATGTTCATCTTCTTCAGCAATATTTCGGCGGTCCTGTAACCAATTCCCCTTATATTCGAAATAGCATACACAGCCTGTCTGGTGCCATCAAGGTTTGTGTTTGCTAGTCTAACTATGTACTTTATGTTCTCATTCTTTACTTTCTGTTCAGCCATTCAATCTACCTGCAAAGTAGACCTAAAGATGTTTTGTGTATAAAATCGTTCTGACATCCTCTCCATCCGAAGGATTGGAGGTTCCTGATTCAAAGAGTGGCAACTCGTAGACCTCCTTTTGAGAGTTCCGCCGCCGTAGCACTTTCCACAGGCGT
>JAJYRY010000134.1 GCA_021793855.1 Thermoplasmata archaeon | reverse complement strand
CTTTCGAAAGCAACTCTAAACACTTTGGATCAGATGGTGTCGAAGGGTCTCTTCAAGGACAGATATGATGCGATAGAGTTTATAATACGGAAAGTCAATGAAGAACACTTCCTGCCGATGTGGCTCAGCAAGCTCGTCAGGGGTTACCTTGACGATCGGAACCTTTTGAATTTCGAGGATCTTCCTTTCGAAGAGAGGGGAGAGGAAAAACAGAGGGGTGAAAAAAGTGATAGATGACATAAGTACTCAAATATTGTACAAACTGACCAAAGGTCTAAAGAAAGAAAGAAAAATTCTAGAACCTACCATAGTGTGCGTTGGTATAGGCGGCGGAGGTTGCAATATTGTGTCGGAACTCAACAAGAAGAGAAGAGAAGTCGACCAGTACTGCCTCAATACGGATGCCCTTTCGAATGCCAAACGAAGCGATGTCACCACGGTGAACATCGGAAGGGAATACATTCTCGACAACGGAGACTCTGGTGGACACGTCGAAGTTGCAAAGAAAGCTTTCAGAGAAGACTCCAAATTGATCGATATACAACTACTGAAACGTGCAGATCTGGTGCTTGTAGTAACGGCACTAGGTGGAGGAACGGGATCGGGAGGAACGGTCGAGATGGTTAAATTGATGAAAGGGGAAAAAGTCCCATTCAAAATATTTGCAGTGAGACCTTTCGAGTTCGAAGACAACAGGAAAGAAGTCGCCGATAGAACCCTTGTGCAGCTCAGGAAAGAGACAGACAGCATGGAAGTTTACGACAACAACGAATTCGAATCACTCAGAGAGATAAACGCAAGGATAAAGGAAGACATTGAAGCAACCGTAGAAAGTCAATTGAAATTGTACGAAACACTTTACGGTAAATACAGCGATTCCTTCAGCAAGATCATAGAAGATACGATCGATGAGGTACTCAACGAACACGAACAGGTATTAAGCGTGGACATTGAAGTAGATCCGCTTGAAACTTCTGTTCCAAGACTTCTATAATTCTATTTTTTTATTTATTCCTTACATTTTGAAGTCGTTTTTGTCACACATCTTCTTCTCCTAAAGGAAAATAAATATCGAGAATTATAATTACGCATCCTGATGTCATCTTTGAACGTCCTTCTTAAGCAGCTCAATCCGGTAAAGGGGGTAGTGGCTAATGAAAAGCTCATAAGCGCAGCTTTGGATGAAGACTTCGACCTAGCGATATTCCCCGAGATGTTCTATTCCGGCTATATGGTGAGGGATAACGTCAGCCTGTTTCCACTGAGGGATGATTTCGTCCGACAGATACAGGAGGGTGTCGGAGATAGAATGGTAATTTTCGGCGCACCATACAGGGACAAATTTCTCTATAATTCAGCGGTTGCGGTCACAGAGAAGTCGGTAGACGTGTACAAGAAGAGACATCTACCGAATTTCGGCCCATTTGAAGAAATGAGGTATTTCAAAAGGGGAGATGGACCGCTGACATTGAATTTTAAAGGATTCAAGTTGGGAATAGAGATATGTTATGATCTGTTCTTTGACGATTCGGTCGAAAAGGGGGTGGACGTACTGATAAACATTTCTGCTTCCCCCTTCACCTCGTACCGCCTGTTCGAGCAAGTATTTCCAGCCAGGGCAATAGGTTACCAGGCATATGTTGTATACGTAAATAATGCGGGGCTTCAACGTAATCAAGTATTCTGGGGAGGAAGCAGGATAATAGATTCTGATGGGAAGAAGGTGCTAGAGTTTGAAAAGTTCGTAGAGGATTCGGGTAGTGCAAACATAGAGTCATCAGTCCTGGAGACCAGCAGAACGAAAAGAAGGGTATTGAGCGAGGTTCTTGATGACTCTGCGAAATGACTTGTTCCTTGCAAAAGTACTGAACACAGAATTGAAGTACCAATACCTGAAAAATACTCCAAGATTTCAGAGGAATGACAGAGGATCGATTGAGAGTGCCAAGCGGTATCTGGCAACGAACACAAGAACTTCGCTATATGTCAACACCGTAATCTACGGAATGGTGTCGGTGATATTCGGAGCGGAAACACTGAACTCAAAGAACGTTATTTCGGGAGATAGCTTCATACTATTCATGCTACTGTTGATCCTAGCAATAATGAGCGATACCCAGTTTTACAGAGGGATATGGGACATGAAGCTGCTCACGCCACTGTCCCAGTTACCTTTAAAGGTAGAGAGGAGGGTAATACCTTTGTCGCTCTTTCTCTACAACGAGTTCTACCTGCCATTCGTGACTATACCAGCAGGTGTCATTATTTCTATTGGGCTGAAAAATCCACTTCCGCTAATTGTCTTCGCAATGTTTACTGTTTTGTTTTTCTACCTCGCAAGGTTGGTTTCACTCCTGCTGGGAGTTTCATTCGTGAAGACAAACACAAACAGGAAGACGAAGAGACTGTACGTTGGACAGCTATTTCAGGTCGTAATATTCGTTGTTTTTATACTGGCAATAGAAGTCGTAACCAATCCATCTTTTCAGAGCTTCATTCGGATTCCGCAGTACCTCTATTATTTCATACCAGTAACTTCGCAGTACATTTCGAGTTTCTCCATTTATCCATTTGCTGCATTCGCCATTGCAATTGCAATCATTTATCCCGCCTATCTGCACATTCAAAAGAGAAGCTTTTCCGAAAGGATGGAAACTTTTGTTGATATTGGCGTGCAGGGAAGGAAGGGACTCCGACTGAAAATGAAGAGTCCCATAAGGTCCCTCGTTGACAAGGATTTCAAGATTATGTTGAGAAAGAGGGGTGCGATAATGATAATGGTTATACCCATCACTTTCATTATTCCAATAGTTCCAGAAATACTTTCAACTTCCACAGGTTCTTTCCAATCACTCTTCTATATACCATACGTCTCTTCCGTCTTCCTAATAGATTTCATATTGTTGATCGGACTTGAAGGAAAGTCTGCGTGGCATCTATCCGCACTTCCGATAACGAGACGGCAGTACTTCTATTCAAAATTGTTCAGCATTTTCAGCATTGGAATTATCTACTATGGAGTTCTGATAGCGATAATAGGATTCGCTAAAAGGAATCTCGTTTCGTATCTCCTTCTGAACTATCCGTTCTTCGCTATCCTGCTCACTGCGGTGCTTTTTGCAGGTGGAACTTACCTAGTAAATGCAATTCCAAACGAAGTTTACTCTCTTTCACAGGAGGGGATAGGTGGTAGGTGGATATTCCTGAAGACGTTCACAATTGGTCTTCCTATAATTATACTCAATGCTCTCCTTTTTGCCGCTGCGAAATATATCACAAGTTCCAATATTTCCTACTATTTCAAAGGGTATACTTTAACCATAATCCTGGACACCATTATATCCTATCTATTCCTTAGACTGTTCATCAAGAGGGGAGATCACTTTTAGTTCTGCTCTTATACTATCAGGGGTTATACCAATTTAATGGACAATGTCCGCAGGTTGGATCCAGTGGCTCCTGACGCTGAAATAATCGCAAAAGCGGCAAG
>JAJYRY010000133.1 GCA_021793855.1 Thermoplasmata archaeon | reverse complement strand
TCAAAGGACTGAACTTTGATGAATCACGTGCGCTTCTTTCAGGCGCTGGGAAGAAGCATGACGCTACGACAATTTCCTCTCTTGGAGGATATCCCTTAGCTCTTTCACTAGTTGGAAAGATATCTGAAGAGAAGATAACTCTTGAGACTCTCACTTCAGTCCTGGCTACAGAGATAGTAGAATATCTCGATAATTCTGGGAGAGAGACTCTCCTGTGGGCAGCTGCTTTTCGCGAAGCCTTTTCGCTTGAGGAACTGAATTACGCACTGGAGAGAGATGCTGGAAGTGACCTGCAAGTCCTGGTAAATAAAGGATTGATTTCCACCCGCTCAAGGTCTTACTACGTACACGAATTTGTAAGAAGTGTCGCTGCATCATTGCAGGGCGCCCCGAGGGTGATTCACACGAGACTAGGTAACTATTATGCATCAGACCACTCACCCACCTCCACGATAGAGGCAATCTATCACTTTGGTGAATCCGGAGAATCTGGTTCCCTCATTAAACTGATCAAGACAAACGCAGCTCTTCTGGTTGATTCTGGTTTTTCCGAACCGCTCCTCACAGTTCTCAATCACCTAAAAAAGATAGAACGCGACCCCATAGCAAGAGGATGGATTCTTCTGTGGGTGGCAAAGATAGAACAAATGGGAAGGAATTACACTCTCGCAATGGAGCTTTCTGAAGAGATAATTGGTATTGCAAAAAATGCAGATGAAGAGCTTGGCATAAGAGCGTCCTTATGGTTGGGACAGACGCTCAATACTGTCGGGAAGAATGATGCATCCCTCAAGATCCTTCAGAAATCACTAACCGTCACAAGGAGAAAGCTCAGCAAGGAAGATCTTGAAGCCGATATACTGTATTCGCTCAACTGGACCCTTTGTGACTTGGGAAAGTTAGATTCTGCCCAATCTTACCTTTCACAAGCAATAGAGATCTATGGAAAGATAGGGGACAAGAGAAATTATTATGCAGCCATATTTTACAGAGGTTACAATGATTATCTCCGCGGGAAATTCGAGAGCGCAATAAAGGATATGGACGTTGCATACTCCGGTCTCTTTGAAATGAATCGCATTATCAGCGCTGCGGCGTGTTTGTTGCATAAGGCCTTTGCCCTCTGGCGACAGGGAGATTCCCGGAATGCCATCCTCATTCTAAGTAAATCTATCCAGATGTACAGAGATCAAAACGAGAGACTTGGAGAGGAGCACCTGAGACTCTCACTCAGCTATAGAGCGATTATTAACTCATTCAAAGGCAAGATTGAGAGGGCTGAGAAAGACCTTGCGGAAGCCGAGTCCTTTAGGCGAGGGAAAGATGACAATCTGGCAAACATGAGTGAAGGAATGGCCAGAGGGATCATAAATGCCCACAAGAAGAACTGGCTCATTTCAGACCATAATTTTGCCGTGGCAGAAAGAGCAGCTGAGATTGAGGCAGATCACTATTTCCTTTGTGAGGCCAAGAAATGGAGAGGCTGGATGCTGATGCAGAAAGGGTCTGTCCGTCAAGCGATGAAGAAGTTTGAAGAGGTTAGAAGTCTTGCCGTTATGTACGGAATGAAAGTGTTCTTGGATGATATTGCACGACTGATTGCGGAGTCTAAAAAGTAGATGGCGGTTACGAGATCTCAATCTTGGATCAGTGGTTGAAGGAACTAACACAGTGTTGGATTTATTCATAAACAAATTAATCTCACTTTAGCTCGTTTATTTCAATGATGAGGTAGAAAGTACTGGCTAATGCAAAGTGCATGGTCGCTGGTCCGGAATTACCCGAATGAAGTAAAACCACCCCTTAAATAGTCAACACTGCCTATTAACAGCGTGAAAACTTTAGTTAAGCCGGCAACTATTGCTCTTGCGTTCCTTCTGATTGGAGGTCTTCTGCTTGTTACTACTGCAAACAGCTCCGCTCAAGCACCTACCACAGGATCGATAGGAATAGGAAATCTTACTGCGAGGATAATAGCTTATCCAGGAGAGATAATAAGCGGACAAGTGAACGCTACGGGCTTCACGTTTGGAGTCTACATTGGACCTGGAGTTACAGGCGTGTTGATATACCATGCCCACATATTCGGCGCTGATGATCACGGGATCGTTGCTGTGGACACATCCGGTATATCAGTAATGTACAGCAACATAAGCTACGATGTTCTCCATCCAGTCCCATCCATACTTGACCATAAGGCTGTAGGGTTCTACGGTGTCTCCAACTCCTACATCATTGGAAACACTATAACTCACAATGTCGGTGACGGCGGAATCGCAGTGTACAGCAGTTCGTCCTTGGTTCCAACCGGACTACCGATACCAAATGCGAATTCGAGTGGTGACAACAATTTTATTGCAGACAACTACGTGGCCAATGACGCATCTGGCTGCGGAATAGTTGTGGCAGCTTGGGGGCCAGGCATGAGCGTCTCCAACAACTGGATATTCAGAAACACAGTAATAGGTTCTATTCTCACACCGCATGGACCGACTGGTTTCAATGTCGGAACGATAGTAGTCGCTGCAGATTTCCCCTTCTCCAGGGCCGTAGACAACGTAGTCCTTAACAACACCGTTATAGGGGGTCTAGAGGACGGCATCATAGTCAATGCAGTGGCACCAGGTGCGGCGGACATTGGAAACGAAATATGGGCTAACTATGTGGAACTCGGAGCGTTCCAGAGGATCAACAACCCACCATTCGACAACGCATCTGATCTCGACTTGGCTCCTGCGCCCAACGCAATCGCAATCATTGCAGACATGACGCCACAGAACACGCATCCAGCTCCGCCTGTAGCTCAGGGGAACACGGTTATTGACAATATAATAGCCAACGAAGCGGTGGGAATATGGGTTGCAAACGCAAACGGAGGTCTCTACTTAGACAACACTTTCCAAAACGTTACGATAAATTTCCAATCATTCACCGGGGTAGGGTAACAAGCGCTTCGAAGCAGATGCAATGTCTCACAAAATAAGAGTAACTATGGGAGTACGGGAAGTGTTTCCATTAGGAGGAAGCGTGTTAGCGAATTGGTTCTATGATGTTGAATGGAGGCT
Organism: Thermoplasmata archaeon; assembly: GCA_021793855.1. The sequence goes on along the minus strand of JAJYRY010000133.1, from coordinate 453 downwards.
TAGGAAGAGAACCAAGGACAAGACTTTAAGAATCAAGCAGCCGATAGTTCGGTCTCTTTGGTTTGCCTTCATTCGACTATCCGACAGATCGACCTATTAGTGGTGAAAAAATGCAGGAAGATATCCAGAGTTTCCAGAATGTTGATTGGAAGAAGATATTTGTGAGGGGTCTACCCATGCTCATCGTACCCGTTGCAATCCTTATTCTAATTGTTCTCGTGAAGAGTTTCTACTTTCTCGAGTACTTTCACGTTGCTTCGGGCTCAGCTTGGACCGGAATGGATCTAGTCATGGGCATATTTTTTGGCTACATCATGGCTGGATTGTCACCAAAACAAAGAGGAGAGGTTGCAATAAGACTTACTCCTGTAATGCTTTTCTTTATGCCATCGATCACTACAACCACTATAACCGCTGGGCTCTACCTCATACGACCTCTAGGTATATCCATAT
>JAJYRY010000132.1 GCA_021793855.1 Thermoplasmata archaeon | reverse complement strand
TACGGATTTTATCATAAAATCTATGGCCATAGTGGGATATCTCCCATCAACCGAGCTTTCAGAGTCAACAGGAAAATGTATGAACCCTGCCTTTGCAGAAGAATAGTAAAGAGAATAGAAGAATATCTTGTTGCAAAGGAAGGTACCTGCCGTAAATGAAATTTCTGATGGAATCTTTGAAGATCGCAGGGAATGCACTATGTCCTCCACCGGAAGTCTGGAAAAGATGCCGTCTGGAGCCTCTTCAGTAATCTTTCCCGGCTTAGGTGAAGTGCCCTCTTCGTCCTTATAATCACCCTGCCAGTTGACAGCGATCTTTTCGATACCTATCACGTTACGTCCTGGTGACAAGCCTGTGCTGATTATTATGTCATATCCCTTTTCTAATTCCTTCTTGAATCCTTTTTCTATAACAGAGTGTTTTACGTCCAAGGAGAGCCCAACAACCTCCATTCCCTTGAAATAGGACCCGTTCATGAGCTCTGCAATCTCCCCAGACGGATTCCTCTTGAAAACTGAATAAGGCTTGAATCCTGTTATTAGGATAATTGGTACCACCCAAGTTGTTCAATGACGAATTTCCTAGTACCGTCTAAGTCTTCTTTATAGACTACCTTCCCCCTGTCGACCATCTTGCGGAACAAACTCTCCATCTGGGTTCCGTCCAAGGGACACCTCTCCCTTGTATTTGTTGATACCAGAAATGAGTGACATTTCTTGCATCTGAACACGTTCTTTTCTCCCGAGAATTTCCCCTTTTTCGTCTTGTCCCGTCCCTCTATCTTAACTATATCCATGGCGAAATCTACTGCTGCTGCGCTGGATATGGAGGTGCCGATACCGAAGCCGGAAGCTCCGGCTTTCTTTAGTTCCTCTATATCTTCTTCCTTTATTCCACCAGAAACTATGATCCCGACGTCCTTCTTTCCCCTGCGGTCAAGCTCCCACCTGACCTCTCTCACGATGTCTGGAAAATTGCCGCGCCTGGATGACGGAGTATCCAGTCTTACTGCATTGAGCCCCTTTATGGTTTCGGCTGCCCTGATAGACGATTCCTTTTCGTCACCGTACGTATCAACTAGCGCAATCCTTGGCGTCCCCTTGTCAGTGACTTCATCATACAGCTTCCACCCTCTCTCTTCTCCAAGCAGCAAAAGGAGGGAATGTGGCATTGTTCCCTCAGCCTTCTTTGATATCCTTTCTGCACCAATTATGCTTGATACCTTGTCACAGCCACCTATGTACGAGTTTCTATCAATAAGGGGAGCAAGTGCAGGATGCATCCTTCGTACACCAAATGAAAGAAGAGGAAGATCCCCAATTCTCTTCTTGAAGAATGACGCCTTTGTAGCGATGCCGGATGCCTGTGATAATGATCCTAGCATGGGCGTTTCAAGCATACCAAAATCCAAATATTTGCCAGCTACCTTCACTGCGGGTATTGGTACTCCTCTGATGTCCCTTGGAGGGAAGATAGTCCCTTCAGGTAGGGAATACAAATCCACATCTGCTCCTTCCAATAGTCCTGTAAGATCGTCTAGACCAGAAAGTGTAATCCAGCGAAGCTCCCTTGAGGAACACGTAATTTCCATGACGACCCTGGGATTGAAACCTATCTTTTTCAAGATCTCCCTGGCCCTGATAAAATAGACGTCAGTAGTCTTCAGGTTCGTGATTTCCTCAACTGAAGCTATATTTTTCATTTTGGCAGGATGTCCGTGATAGATATTATTTTTGCTCCGTAATTCTTTCGCATATATTCCAGAGCTCTTTTCTTCTCTTTTTGAGAGTATGAATCTGTACATTCATCAACAATTATGGGACGGAACCCTCTGAAAAAAGCAGATGCAACTGAATGGATGATGCATATATCAGTTACCACTCCGCAGAATACAACCCTCTTAGCACCTTCCTTGACCAAGATGTCTTCCAGATTTGTATTGAAGAAAGCGTCGTAAGTATGCTTCCTGATAACCTTAGCTTTCCCCTTCAGCTCTGGGACAGTCTCGGAACCCTTCTCCCCCTCCATGGCGTGTGCTCCCCATACCCTAATTTCCGGGTCTCCCTTTGAGTGCGAGTCCTGCACAAGGACAGCAAACTTTCCGCTCCTTTCTATCAATTCCCTTGTCGTCTTCACAACTTTCTGGAACTTGGGATGCCCCAGTTTTCCCGTGACAAAATCGTTGATAAGGTCTATTGACACAATCGCGTCGAATTTTACCACCATAGATAACTTCCTTCTGACGTATCCTCTATATGAATACCTAGGGATTTAAGCGTGTCCCTTATCATGTCTGCAGAACCATAATCCCCCTTCTTTCTGGATTCATTTCTCATCTTCAGTATAATATCCATTGACTTGTCAGGAAGGGGCACTGTGTGCACAATACCAATGACTGCTTCTATCTGGCTAAGGACGTACAAAATTTCTCCCTTCTCCTGTTCTGACAGCTTGTTCCTCGCAAGAGAATCCTTGACGAAGCTGATTATCTCCCTAACAACCTCCGGGGTATTCATATCATTTTCCAGTGGGGCAAAGATCTTTCCAGTCATCTCTAGTGCCCAATCACTCTTTACTTCAGGTACTCCGCTTACTCTGTGATATAGAATGGAAATCCTCTCTGCATTACCTTGGGCATCTAATGCAGCCTTCTCCTCGAAATTTACCGCAGCACTGTACTTCATGGAAAGCATCATTATCCTTATTGCCTCAGGCCAGTAGCTTCTTAATGCATCTTCTACTGTAACAAAATTCTTGAGACTCTTGCTCATCTTGATGTCATCGACATTAAGGTGACCGGTGTGGATCCAGTATCTGACAATCGGTTTTTTCCCGGACACAGCTTCCATCTGGGCTATTTCAGACTCGTGATGCGGGAAAATTAGATCCTTAGCTCCTCCATGGATGTCGTATTGCGGACCGAAAATAGATTCCGTTATTGCTGTATCCTCTATATGCCATCCTGGCCTGCCGTCTCCCCAGGGGCTTGGCCAGGAAGGTTCACCTTCCTTTTTCATTTTCCAGAGTGCAAAGTCAAGCGGGTCTTCCTTCTCTTCCTTGACTTCTACCCGTGCTCCCGCCCTGAGTTCATCAAGGTTTTGCTTTGAAAGATTGCCATAGTCCTTGAATTTCCTCACCCTAAAGTAGATACCATCTGATATCTTGTACGCGTATCCCTTCTCGATCAACTTTGAAATCTGTTCAATTATCTCTTTGATGTAGTCAGTCGCAAATGCGTAGTAGTTCACTGAGCTGTTCTTCAATCTCCTCATTATTTCGAAAAATTCTGAGGAATTGGATGTAGTTATGTCTTCCCATGACCTGCCTGTTTCCTGCATCTTCGTTATTATGTGGTCCTCAATGTCTGTTATATTCATTAGATAGAAGAGCCTTATCCCTTTATACCTTAGATACCTTGCGAGAACATCGTAGAAAACATAGGTTCTTGCATGACCCATGTGTGGCTTGTCTTGAACTGTAGGTCCGCAGACAAACATGTTCATCCTTTTCCCTTCCCTTGTTTCCACAGTTTTCATGGCGGAGG
>JAJYRY010000131.1 GCA_021793855.1 Thermoplasmata archaeon | reverse complement strand
TCGCCCCTTCCGATGAGCTTCGAAAGTGGTATTCTCACGATCCGAAGAAATGGAATGATTTCAAAGTTAGATACTTCAAGGAGCTTGATAAGAATCCAATGACAAAGGAACTTCTCGAAATTTGCAAAAATGGAGATGTGGTTTTCCTTTATTCGACAAAGACAGAGGAAATCAATAATGCGGTTGCACTGAAGCTGTACATAGAAGAGAAACTGAAGGCACAGGGGAAGAAGAAATAACCACCCTCGGGAAAAATGGTGACACTGCTGCAATGGAATTTGATTTTCTGTTTAGATACTTGTATTCTGTGATTACACCCCCTTAAAGTTTTAGGCCAGCCCCATGCATAAGGAAACTAACGAATGAAAGACTAGCCTCGGAAAATTTTACATATTTGCTTATGCCAAGGTCTCACTATGCGCGAGTATGCCTTCAATCATAGAACCCTTCCGGAGGCCAAGTATTTAAGCATAGCATTTAGCGATTAGGGAGAAAATTCTTAGGTTTAGAATGTTATCTTCATTCAGTATGCTATCTCAACTAGAAGAATTGTTTGATGATCCCAAAACAATCTCAAAAATTAAAGCGAAACTTCCATACCTCTTCAAGATAGCAGAATTAGATAGCTCTAGAACTGGAAAAGACTATTCCAATAGTGGGGAAGAAACAAGAACTCAACTATAACGTATATTATATATGGGTAGAATTCTGGGAGAAAGATTAGATGCAGGTGAAAGATAAAAAGGGAGGATCCGAGACAAGTTCATTTGGAAGTCCAAGCAGGTTTAATCATGACTCCTCAAAATTCTATGCGGGAAAAATGTACGAAGGCTTACCGAAACAAAAGGAAGATGTTGATTTTACGGAGAACTCTTTACCTGCTAACACTATTGATAAATTATTTTGCAAATCTTCAGAGCATATGGAAGAGTTATCAGATAAGAGCATTCATTTAATGGTTACATCACCTCCCTATAATGTTGGAAAACTTTATGACAAGGAGCTAACTCTAAAGGAATATAGAGATTTTTTATCAAGCGTGTTTAGAGAAGTTCATAGAGTACTCGTTCCTGGCGGTAGGCTTTGTCTAAACATAGCAAACCTAGGGAGAAGACCATATCTGCCACTTCACTCGTACATCATTAGAGACCTAATCGATATTGGATTCCTCATGCGAGGAGAGATAATCTGGGACAAGGGAGCGACTGCAAGTTCGTCTGTTGCTTGGGGTACTTATTTATCTGCTAAGAATCCTGTTTTAAGGGATTCACACGAATATATACTTGTGTTTTCCAAAGATTCTTTTACTAGAGGAGTGAAGGAGAAAATGAAGTCGACAATGACCAGGGGAGAGTTCATTGAGTATACCAAGAGCATTTGGTCTTTCAACGCTGAATCGGCTTCTAAGATTGGGCATCCAGCTCCATTCCCTCTGGAACTTCCTCTCAGGTGCATCAAGCTTTTCACCTTTGAGGAAGAAGTAGTTCTAGACCCATTCATAGGAAGTGGAACTACGGCAATTGCGGCTTTAAGTTCAAATCGTCACTATGTAGGATATGACAATGACCCTGAATACATCAGGTTGGCTGAAAGACGAATCCGTGAATTTCTAGATAGAAGCAAGCAGCAAACTTTTGATATAAACAGCATCTAGAAATAATTGATTTTCATATATAAATATGATAGAATGATGTTTTTTAAACACAGAGCAACAACCTTGAATTTGGATAAATAATCGGGTAAAGAGGCTAACCATATAGAACTCAATGTCTCTTAGCGTATTAATCGTCAATCAGATTTATACTTGGAATTGAACAGCAATGTAAATACTGAAAATGTCGCAAAATCATCGACATGCGGGGGGAGGGATTTGAACCCTCGAACTCCTACGAGACTAGACCCTGAATCTAGTGCCTTTGACCAAGCTCGACAACCCCCGCTGTGTTTCGTTATTATCAATATAATATTAACCTATTTGCAGGATCAACTCTGCTATCAACCATACCTACCCTATCTTCCTAGCATTTGTTAGTTTCTTTTAAACCTTAAAGAATATGAATAACCTCAACCTAACTCAATCATGAAATACAAGAGCTTTGGGAAGACTGGAATCAAGGTCTCTGAACTGATTTTTGGAACTTGGTACCTCCCAAATCATATGGCTAATGGAAGAAGACAGGTGAACAAACAGGCATCCATAAAGCTGATTCAGAGAGCATACGACTTAGGAATAAACTTCTTTGATACCGCAGATGTCTACCGAGGTGTTTACGAAAGGGAGGCTAATCCGCCAGATTCGCCAGACTATGAAAGAGTTGGAACTTCAGAAAAAATCCTAGGCGAGGCATTGAAAGGATACGACAGGGAAAGTTATGTAGTCTCTACTAAAGTTATGGGCAGGACTGGCCCTCTTTTAAACGATTCTGGGGCAAATAGGAAACACTTAAGGAAGTCCATCCAGATGAGCCTAGAAAGGCTAAAGATGGACTATGTAGAGTTCTACATAATCCATGGGCCTGACGAAGACACTAGCATAGAACAGACTGCTAGGACGATGAATCTGCTAGAAGAGGAAGGCTTGATACTGCATTACGGGATTTCAAACCATTCTGCACTGGACATAGTCAGATTCCTTAATCTAAAATATTTCTCTGCACTTGAGCCACCGACCTTCATTCAGGACAAATACAACCTGTTGGAAAGGGAACTTGAGGATAACAACATAAAGATTGCAGAGGACAATTCACTTGCTTCCATGATATACAGCCCTCTTGCACAAGGTGTTCTTGCCGGAAGATATCTAAGGGGAGACAAGAAGGATTCTAGACTTGAATACGAAAAGTGGTTTTCCAGGAAGAAATCAGATGGTGGCAACTACAAAGGGTACTGGCTGCATGAGAACAACAAGGAGGCCCTGAAAAAATTCGGGGAGATTGCCGCATCCAAGGGGATAACAATGTCCCAGCTGGCTCTTGCATGGCTAATAAACAGGGGTAAATATATATTCCCGATAATAGGGGCCACGAGAATTGAACAACTTGAGGAGAATGTTGAAAGTGTGGAAGTATCTCTATCTACAGAGGAGGTAGGTAGAATGAGCCAAATGTTCAAAACATGAACGTTAAGTTCCAGCTTACGACTTAAATAAGTAGAAAGGTTGTATTATTCTCCCAAGCAGCATATAATGAAGGAACAGTAGAATTTTTAAGTAGTCTATTTAAAAAAGCAACGATAATCTGGACAACTCCTTTGCTGCCGAATAACTCTGTGCTAATCCCTACGATACAAATGAAATATGCCACCCCACCTTTCTTATTGTAACATATCTTTTCTGAAAGAATCAGATTTGGAATATCGACGGGAAAATCAACAATTGAATTTCCTAAAACCTGAACATTGAAATTACGCATCAAATTTCAATAACAAAAAAAGTGCTCATATATCAGCAAGGGTTAGATTGACGGATTATACAGGTTTTCGATCGTTAGTAATCGCGGACTCAACGTCTCGCCTTGCGGCTTGACGCTTACATCCCGATCCTATCAAACTCCT
>JAJYRY010000130.1 GCA_021793855.1 Thermoplasmata archaeon | reverse complement strand
ACGCAAAGAAAAATCTAGCTATACTCTAATGAAAAGGATAGTGACAAACTTCAAAGAAATCAGCTCAAAAGTGTCAAAGTGGGAAATTGAGAACCTAGATTTTGTCAAGATTTTCGAAAAGTATGATAGCTTCAATACCCTTTTCTTCTGTGATCCACCTTATTCTAGCAAGAAGTGGTATGAATATGGTTTTTCCGAACTAGATCTTGAAAAACTTAGACAGATTACTTCTAGCATAAAAGGAAAGTTTCTGATAACCTTTGACAATAACGACACAGCCGCCGCTGCAGTATTTGGTAAACCAAACAAGATTATAGAATATGAAAATCAGAACAAGAAAAAGATAACTCCGACTTCGTATCGCAAATATTCCTTCTACTGGAATGCAGAAGAATAGTGTAACTTGTGTCCTTAGACGAAGTCGGGTTCTTAACCGTGACGAAGTAAATGTCTATCGGTTGATTGAAAGTAGTTAGTTTCCAATATTTCGACAGTAAATGGTTTGATTTCTATAAATAACCCATTGGAAGTATTTGACGTCCACTGAGAGAAAATAGAGTCACTGGCATATTGTTGACGGAAATTTTAGCCTGTTTCAATTCTCAAAGTTAAGCAATTATTTCTTTCCCTCTCTTGTTCCAGTATTTACCGAAATAGGGTTGTTCGGAGTCTCAATAGTTATTACCCCTGTAATCGATTTCTCATAGCCAGTCGTAATTCCATTAGTAAATTTCCCAATTATCCAGAGTGAAACATAGCTCAATGAGAAGACAAATGCAGCAACCACCAAAATTGCCAGAGATTGTACTTCGAGTTGTTTAAGTGCGGATGCTCCCCCACCGAAAATAAAACCGTTAGGGAGATTCGCAGCACCGGAAACAGATGAAAATCCAGTTTGAGCTACGAACGCAATCATTACGAAGCCAATGAGTCCCATTAAGAGGTGTGTTGGGAACAAGCCGATCGGGTCACTGTACCATTTCCTCGTCATAACTCTCTCTCCGACTAGAAACAGGGGGCCACCGACCAAGCCAATTGCTATAGCCACCGCTGGACTGATGTAACCCGACAGAGGTGACATGAGGATCAGACCTACCAATATTCCGTTAATTGCATACAAATATCCTGGGTCTTTCTTTGTGATTAAGAATCTGAAAAACATAGTTGAAATCAACGCTGACGCCGCTCCGAGGAAGGTGTTGAGACCCACTATAATTGTTTCACCGTTGAACGCAAGTACGCTTCCCGCGTTGAAACCAAACCACCCTATCCACAACAATAGAATAGATAACGTCAACCAAGCTGGATTTATTGATATAACTGCTTGTGGACTCTCAGAGTGTCCTTTCCCCCTCTCTTCTCTCCAAATTTTAAGCACTATGGCGAGGCCGGCGAACCCTGCTGCCGCGTGAACTACTAATCCTCCACCAAAATCTCTAACTCCCAGCTGATAAAGCCAACCGGTAGGATTCCAAATCCAGGCCGCAGGTAGTGTCCAGATCACTGTATAATATACGACTGAATAGGCAAGAAAAGCACTGAGTTTCATTTTTCTCAGTGCGACAACCCCTACTATGGCAAGCGTGACTGAGGCAAATGCCGTCTCATAAAGGAAGTATGTTCCTGTAGTCAAACCGGTACCAAAGTAATGAGACGTCATTGACCACCATGTCCCTTCAATTATAGCCGAAGTACTAGACGACGAGCTGCCAAAGAAAAAGCTGTTATATGTTGGAATGCCAATTACTCCGTAATACGTTGGGGCAAACGCCAGATTAAAACCAATGAGAGCCATTAAAAAAATGGCAGTACCCATTATCAAAATTGTTTTTATCAGACTACTGGAGTAATGTTTCCCAAGCTCGCCATATTCCAGAAAACCAATCGCAACAGTCATCAGAAAAACTAAAATGGCTGAGAATATCATCCATAGGTTGTTAAATAGGACCGCATCGGTCAATATAGATCACCAAATTTCAAATGCGTAATTTCTTCCAGATAATTAAGTTCTACGAATATTATATTTTGTCAAAATTTAAAATATTTAGAGGAGTAACACTATTAAACATCCAGTGACTTCAATCGATGTTGGTTTGCCTATGGTTTGGTCGACCTCTGAACCTCACATTGGATTCCTATGGGCCATTCCAGGTACTTCATTAGAAATGGTCGCTTTAAACTAGGCAGACCTTCTCTATGGAATTTATAATTACCAATCTGCTAGAAACCGAACTCGACAACATCGAACTAGACAAAGGTCAATTTAGCACGAATTATTACCAGTTCTTTTAAATGTATCCGGAATTTTGTAGTTCGATCGTTATCCCTTTCAAAGATACTCGATCATCTTGTTGAAATGATTACTCTTGCTTTCCTCGTTCGTCTCTATTAATCTGATTGTCTTAATTAATTTCCCTTCTATTATTCTTATCCTTGAAGCACTTTCTTTGAGTAACCTTTAGACCTAAAAACGTTTAATATTTTACAAATCAGTCAAGAAACTTGATATTGTGTTCATCTTTAAGCGGTAATGAGGTAATTTAAGCGGCAGTGTCTGAATAACAACATTAATGTAATAGTTTTACCTCTCTAGCTATGGCACTAATGGATAGGGCAATATTCCTCGACCAGGATGATATTCCAACAAGATGGTACAACATCCAGGCCGACCTACCTGAACGACTCCCTCCTCCGCTAGATCCCGAGACATTACAGCCCGTCAATCCCGAAAAACTCCTGAGGGTTTTTGCAAAGGAACTTGTAATGCAAGAAGTATCCCAGGAAAGATACATTGAGATTCCGGACGAAGTACTTGAGGCGTATAGGTGGCTTCCCAGGCCCACTCCATTATATCGTGCCAAAAAACTAGAGGAATTCTTAAAGACGCCGGCAAGAATATATTATAAATGGGAAGGTACCAATCCAGCAGGAAGTCACAAACCGAACACTGCTTTAGCACAGGCATACTACAATGCGAAACAAGGAATTGAAGATCTGACTACAGAAACTGGAGCTGGACAGTGGGGGTCTGCATTGGCAATGGCTGCCGCATACTTTGGAATTCGTGCTCGTGTATACATGGTTTCAGCGAGCTACAGTCAAAAGCCAGGAAGAAAGGTTATGATGGAAACATGGGGAGCAAAGTGTTTCTCCTCCCCTAGCGAACAGACTAGCTATGGTAGAAAGCTCTTGCAAGAAGACCCTAGTAATCCCGGATCATTAGGGATAGCGATTTCAGAAGCAGTTGAGGATGCCGTCACCCATGAAAATACCAGGTATACCTTGGGATCAGTCTTAAATCACGTCCTAATGCACCAAACGGTTATAGGGCAAGAAGTGGAAAAACAGTTGGAAATAGTTGATGAAACGCCTGACCTGCTAGTAGGAAACATCGGCGGTGGTTCTAACTTCGGAGGTTTCTGTTTGCCATTTATGGGAAAGAAGCTTAAAGGAAAGTTGGATGCAAAATTCGTTGCGTGCGAATCATCTGCGGTTCCACACACAACTAAGGGAAAATACACTTATGACTACGGGGACACAGGCCATTTAACTCCTCTTCTTAAGATGCTCACACTTGGAAGTGAATACAGAAATCCACCGATCCATGCAGGCG
>JAJYRY010000129.1 GCA_021793855.1 Thermoplasmata archaeon | reverse complement strand
TTATACCGGAGACATTATGGATAATCGGATTTGTGCTCGGACTGATCCTACTCCTGCATATTCTGTGAGCTTATGCCGTTAGAAGAAATTCTCGACAGAATACAAAAGGACACGGAAAAGGAAGAGCAAGCTCTCATCAGTAAGAGTGAAGAGGAAGCAAGGAAAATAATTGAAGATGCAAAGAACAAGGCGTCTGCAATAAGGGCCAGCTATGATGAGAAGGCAAGGGAAGACGCCGAAACTGAAAAGAGACAGAGAACTTCTTCGGCAACTCTTGAGGGTAGGTCTTTCCTAGAACAGGAAAGGGAAAAGATCGAGAATAATTATCAGGAAGCCCTTCGATCTAAGTTAGTGGATTTACTGAAAACAGACGAGTACTTGGAATTCCTTAAGAAGGCGATTGGCAACTCTAAGAAAATACTGGGCCAGGACGCTGTGGTGTACCTGAACAAGGACGATTCCGCGAGGATGATGGAAAAGGGGATCGCATCGAGCAAGACTTCGGACAAGATCGGTCAACTCGGAGGAGTCATAGTCACTTCTGCAGATGGGAAGATGATCATAGATCTGACTTTTTCAGAGATCGTGAGGAACAATAGCGACAAGATAAGAAAGGTTGTAAGGGACCACATCAACGGGTGATCTTTTGCAGAATTCTTTCGGTCTTCCTTTTGGTACCCTGAAAGTCACCAAGACGCAGTTTCTCCAGAGGAAGGACTTCGAAGAAATGTACAGACTCTCCAACCCGGAAGATTTTGTTTCCTACGTCAACGGACACGGCTACAGTGAAGACATTTCAGAGTCATCAGATTACAAGGGACTGGACCTCCTGGAATCAGCCAACAACCTTCACCTTGCAAAGATGAATAGACGTGCTCTGACGGTCACCCCACAGAATGGTAAAGACCTGATAGTTTCGTTCCTCACCAAGTGGGATATACAGAACATCAAGACGATTCTGGTTTCCAAGAACCTCAATCTGAAGATCGAGGAGAACGCTCTTTATCTCGTTTCGGAGACCAACACCCAGCTGGGAGTCTTTGCAGGGCTCCTGGACAGGAACGACTACCACAACCTCATCGCAATGGACAACGTGGAGGACATCATCTCCTACACGCTCAAATTTGGATATGGAAAGGCGCTCCTCGCTTATATGGACGAGTACAGGAAGACGAACAACATTGCAGCCCTGCTCCTTTCGCTCGACCTCTACTATTTCGACCTGATGAAGGAGAGGTTCAGATTTTATTCAGGGAGTGAGGGACCGATATTCAGATTCATAAAGAGGACGATAGACGTAAAGAACATAATGACAATCCTGAAGTTCATCGAGTTCAAGGCGAACCACAACGTCTCAAACTACCTTTTGACGGGAGGCAGCCTGTCGAGCCAAGTGGTGGATGATCTCGCCAAGAGCACCGACGTAGAGGAGCTCAGCCAAAAGATCAAAGGGTATACTGACTTTTCCAAGGGATTCGATTTCTACAAGAGAAAGGGTTCGCTTGTTGGCATCGAGGGTGAGCTTAACAGGAACCTCTACTGGGAGTTCGTTAACATCATGGAAATGAGTGCCCTCTCACTGAACAACATAATCGCATTCCTGCTGAGAGCGGAGGCTGAGTGGAAAGATATCAGAAATTTGGCATTCAGCAGATACTATGCCATAGACGATGAAACAATTAAAATGACAACAATCAATCTGGGGTGAAAAAAATGGTGAAGGATGAACGGTTTGGAAGAATTGCTTTCATAGGGGAAAGGGAACTGGCCATCGGCTTCAAGCTGGTGGGCGTCGAGGACACATTCATAGTCGACAAAGATTCCTATGCAGACAAGCTCAGGGAGCTTTACCATTCCGGAAACTTCGGGTTGATCCTTGCGTCAAACAGCTTTGCTGGGACCCTGGACAAGAAATTCACGAGTCTACTCTACAGCAGCGTTTCACCTCTTGTCGTTTTCATACCCGTGACAGAGGGAGCTGAGGAAGAGGGTATTTCAAACCTCGCAAGAAGGGTATTGGGTATAAACATGGACCTAGGAGGAATGTAAATGGGAAAGATATTGAGAATTGCTGGACCAGTCGTTATTGCGGAAGATATTGAGAATGCAAAGATGTACGATGTCGTCAGAGTCGGAGAACTGGGGCTCCTTGGAGAGATCATCGGCATGGAGGCAGATAAGTCGACCATCCAGGTCTACGAAGATACGAGCGGTATCAAACCCGGAGAGAATGTTGAGTCGACGGGAAAGCCCCTGTCGGTCGTTCTGGCGCCGGGATTGCTCTCATCAATCTATGATGGAGTTCAGAGGCCCCTCGATGTTATAAGGGCTCAGGGAGGGGATTTCATAAAAAGGGGGATTTATCCGACACCGGTGGATATGAAGAAAAAATGGAAATTCAATCCAACCGTCAAAAAGGGAGACAAGGTGTCTGCAGGAGATATAGTCGGCATAGTGAAGGAAACTTCGCTGATAGACCACAGAATAATGGTACCTCTTGGTATCGAAGGAACGATTGAAACGATTGAAGAGGGAGAGTTCACTCCACTACAAACAGTAGGTACTGTTTTGTCAAAGTCCGGAATCAAAGAAATTCCGTTGGGTCAGGAATGGCCAGTGCGTCTACCGAGACCCGTCAAGAGCAAACTCCCTCCAGAGATTCCGCTGGTTACGGGGCAAAGGGTTATAGACTCGTTCTTCCCCGTCGCAAAGGGAGGAACTGTAGCGGTCCCCGGACCCTTCGGGTCAGGAAAGTGCGTGACAGGAGATACGCCGGTGCTCTTGGGCAATGGAACCCTAATAAAGATAGAAGACCTGTATAAGAAGTACGAAAAAACATCGAGCAAGATCATAGATAAGGATGGAGAATACCTTGAACTTGTTCAACCGATAGACCTGTTTTCATACAAAGGAAACAATATAGTCAAAAGCAGATCTAAATTAATATTCAGAGGCAAGAGTGAGAGTGTCTTTAAGATCAGAACTCGAACTGGAAGGGAAGTCAGAATAACTCCTGTTCATAAGTTATTCAAAGTTAACGAAATCGGAAAAATAGAGGAGACTATGGCCAAAGACCTATCTCTTGGAAACTATATCTTATCGGCCAAAAAAATTGCCATCAATAACCAAGATTCAGAGATCGATTTGTACAGTCTACCCGAAGTCCGAGTCCTGGATGAGGATATCAGAAAGAACGTATCGGAATTGTTGAAAAGAGCTTCATCAGAAAACATCAGAATTGAACTCCCGAAGAATGTACGGTACAGTTTGACAAGAGCTACAAAATCCGTTGCTCCAAAACTGAAGTGGGTAAAGATCATTTATGAGACTATGGGGTTGACTGCTCCCCTACCTAGAGCTCTGATCGGGGATAGACGAAGCTCTACTGTAACCATCCCATCCAAAGTCACCAAAGAACTGGCCGAATTCATCGGCTATTATGCCTCTGAAGGTTACATCAGGGGAGACGAAACGGTGGTCTTTACGAATTCCGACAAGTACCTGCTAGAAAGGTTCTCAGAACTTACATCTCTTGTCTTTGGACTGGATTCCAAGCTAGGACTACAGCAAGATAAGACTCCGAACGTCTTGGTACACAGTTCCGTACTGGTAAAATTCTTGGACTCACTTGAAGTAGGCAGGACAG
>JAJYRY010000128.1 GCA_021793855.1 Thermoplasmata archaeon | reverse complement strand
CATTTTTCTTCCCCTTTTTAGCGGCCGCAAATGCCATCTTAGGCTAATAATATTTCTGTAGCAGGGACTGGCCAATCACTAATAGTAGCTCTCTCCGTAGGGTCCCCTTTCAAAGTTGATCAACTTGGCCGGAACGCTATCTATTTTTCCCATGTCCTTGAAGTAAAAGAGCATCCCCATACTTGCTCTTCCCGAGTCAGCTACTCCGCTTATTATGTCCTTCCTTGAGTTCGTTATGTCCCCACCTGCAAATATACCCGGGAAACTCGTCATATTGTACTGATTTACTATCAGATCACCAGAAGGAGTCACGTTGATCTTCTTCATCATTTCACGCGGAATGAATGAGAAATCTCCCTTCTGACCGGTCGCTTCAATTACGGTGTCAACCTCAACCAAGTATTCTTTGTCCTTGATCGGAACTGGTTCCCTTCGTCCCGTTCCCTTGTCAACCATCTCATTTTTCCAATACTTGATTCCCTTGACTCTTCCATTTTCTCCGACGTACTCGGTGGGTGTCACTTCCCAGATGAATTGGACCCTCTCCTCCTCTGCTTCATCGAGTTCTTCATTCGCGTTGCTCGATGGATAACCCGGTCTGTCAGTAACAGCCCTCCTGTACATAACTATGACTTTTTTCGCACCAAGTCTGAAAGAAATTCTAGCTGCATCGAAAGCGGTGAATCCGCCCCCTATTATAGCAACAGTTTCTCCGACTTCTATCTTCTTTCCATAATTGACTTGTCCAAGGAAATCCAGGGCATGATATACCCCTTTGAGATCGACTCCCGGCGTGCGGGTCTTTGAGGACTTCCAGTTTCCAATTGCGATGTAGACTGCATCGTACTTTTGCACAAGTTCGTCAAACTGGACATCCCTTCCTATCTTCGTGTTGTAATGTATTTTGGCCCCGTAAGAAAGAACGTGATCCGTTTCCTTCTCGACAGTATCTCTTGATAGTCTGAAATCGGGGATTCCATGCACCATCATCCCTCCGGGTTTTTCGGTCTGTTCGAAAACATCAACCTGGATTCCATTGATTGAAAGATAAAATGCAGCGGAAAGACCGGAGGGTCCAGCTCCGATAATTGCAACCCTGGGATGACCTCCGAGGTCACTCTGAACAACGTCCAGCATCTCCCTGTAATCTGGGGAATTTTCCGAGATGAATCTCTTAATGTGTCTTGTGGCAACAGGTCCATTGTTATCGTCGAGAAGGCAATTGTCTTCGCAGGGATGCGGACAGACGCTTCCACACACTCCCACAAAAGGAAGTTTCTCGAAATTGATCTTCAGTCCTTCCGCCAGGTTTCCATTCTTTACCGCTATCTGGAATCCCGGTACGTCGATCCTTGCAGGGCATCCTTCAATACAAAGACCGCATCCAATGCATCTGGATGCTTCGGCAGCAACTTCCTCTATCGTATAAGGTACCAGTGTTTGAACGTCCAGACTCTTAACTCTGTTGTCTGGATCAAAATGTTTTATAGGTACTCTCGAGTAGTTCACACTGTTCAAATAGGTCCACCGATTACGACAGTCCTTCCGATAATAAAATGATTATGAGATAGGGTGTCTCTGGACCGATTTACTTTACTCTAGCCTCTCCTGTGGAGTTCAGCGAATCTCAAAATATGCTATCACGAGGTTGTGAGTCAAGTGAGATCAGGAAAGCAAATGAATAATAGTCTTTCAACTTCCCGCGATTGCCGATAAAATGCGATATTAGATCTCCTTTATCTTAGATGCATATTTTCAAGACTGTGGGCCGCCCGATAGAAGGTCGGATCTATGTCCAGGCTCTTCTTGTACATTCTTTCAGCAAGCCTTTCTTTGCCGAGGCTCTCGAATATCTGGCCCTTCACGAAATAGACGTCTGCTTTTTCGGGATTCAGTCTGGAGATTACTCTAAGATCGTCCAGGGCCATCTTCGGGAAACCCATCATAGCGAGAGTTATTGCTCTGTTAAAGTATGAATCTACAGCCCTCTTGTTGCCTGCCTTTCTGAGCATTGCGATCGATTTTGAATAAAGGTCTATGGCCTCTGAGTACAGTGAGTCCTCTACCATTCCATTGGCAATTTCGTAGTACCTCCGTGAGATATTCCTGATCGCTTCTGCTCTGGCTCTCTTACTTTCTGGAGAAGAAAACTCAGTTCTCAGGGTTTCTATCTGCTTCTCGACCTCGATCTCCTGTCTGTCCCTATCCAGAACACGCTCCATTTTTTCAGCGTTTACCGCCATAGCTAAAGTCGAGTTCTCACCATCTTTCATTAAGGAATTATGATAAATTTGATATTAAAGACTTTTGTATCTTCAAAACACTTTTAGTCACGTTGCATTTCTAAGTTACTCTTCAATTTTACTGACCGAAAAGTTTGCCTGAAAGAAGTACTAAAGGTTAGTGGGTCGACTATTTCTTTCATTGGAAATATTGTGAGATGGATGACGTTCCTCTTCCCGGATTCGCTTGGTGGAGGGTTGACTAAATTTCTTTGAACAAACTGAGTTTCCTAGAGGACCTATATGCTATCGCGCCTGAACTCAATTCTTCCTTCCTCAAAAGTGAGAGAATATATGTCGTTCACTTCAAACTTTATGCCAAGTGACTCGTATTCCTCGTCAGATAGCCTCAGAATAAGTTTTTGATTCGGACGAGATTGGATTCCTACGGTTTGGGATATTCCCTTCATCAGGTCATTCACTAAATCTGGACCAAAAGTGAAACTCTGGACGGGATGGTCCTTTTCGGTGACATATTCATCCAGGTCAATCTCCCGTCCCCTTGTTCTTGTATCTTGATCGTAATATGATGAAATATTTATGACCATAACCTTCTTGCTCAGCATAATTCGTCAATGTAAATTGATATATTATACTGTAGGTGCGCAGAATTCAGTGATCGAACCCGTTTAACTCTTCTCCAGGAGCAGGGCAGCCTGCTCCCTCCTCAAGTCTGAAAACTGCTTGGAAGATTCCTTCACGATTTCATCCCTGCCCGTGTTGTGCAATGCTATCAGAGCATTTCTTGCGAAACCTTCAAACGTGGCCCTCTTGATTGCGCTACCTTTGTAATTGAGGTCGAACGACTCTTTGTCCAAGAATGCAATATCCTCTAGCTTCATCTTATTGGAAAAGACATCATCTTGGACCTGTGGTATGGAAGATTCCTTTGTCTGCCTGTTCCAGGGGCAGACGTCATTGCAAATATCACAACCAAACAACATGTCGCCCATCCGATCATAAACTAGTTTAGGGATGGCGCCCCGATTCTCGATGGTGTGATATGAGATGCATAAGTTTGAATCTATTGTTCTATCTTTGTTTATCGCGCTCGTAGGGCAGTTGTCAATGCATCGTGTACACGTACCACAAAGATCAGGAGAAGGAACAAAACTTGAGTCCAAAGATAAATCGCTGATGGATACACCAATGAAGGTATACGATCCCAACTGCTGGTTGATGAGCATAGAATTCTTTCCTACCCATCCAAGAGACGAAATTCTTGCCTGGCCTCTTTCCGAGATGGGTCCGGTATCTACGTAGGATTTATAGCCATTCAAGAACAGCTCGTTTTTGATCATGAACTCGTCTATAATGTCTGGGAAAAATTTGTGATAGTCTTTGAACGATGCATAAGAAGCGATTTTCCCGTATC